>JANMNR010000781.1:0-39843 GCA_031368325.1 Pirellula sp. | reverse complement strand
CGAGATTATCAAATTCGTTCAGGAACTGATTGAGCTCGATTTTGCCTATGCTAGCGGCGGCGATGTGTATTTCGATGTCTTGAAAGATAACGAATACGGGCGTTTGAGCAATCGTTCGGTCGATTCACAACAAGGGGACGGTGGCGATGCCGCTTCACGCAAACGATCGCCGGGCGATTTTGCCTTGTGGAAATCCGCTAAACCAGACGAACCAAGCTGGGAAAGCCCTTGGGGGTTGGGCCGGCCTGGCTGGCACATCGAATGCTCCGCCATGAGCCGTCGGATCTTGGGCAAGACGTTTGACATCCATGGAGGCGGTTTGGACCTCGTATTTCCACATCACGAAAACGAGCTGGCTCAAAGCCGCTGCTGCCACGGACAACCCATGGTCACCTATTGGCTACACAATGGCCTGATGCAAGCGGCTGATGCAAAAGGCAAAGTAGGTGGCAAGAACGACCGGGAAGATGCAACGGCACCCGTCGCTTCAGCACCCGTCGAACCTGCGGATACAGCTAGTACGAAAATCTCGCGAAGCAAAGGGGCCGGCGGTCTGGCTCAGTTGATTGAGCGTCACACAGGCGAACGCATTCGCTTTTTCCTTTTGCGATCGCATTACCGTTCGACGACACTTTTCGGCGATGAGCCGTTGGCCGAGGCTGGTGCGTCGCTTGAGGCATTCTATCGCTTGATCCAGCGATTCGAACGCATTTCGGGGCTCAAGTTCTACGATGCTGCGGATCTCCCATTCAACAAGCATCGCGACACATTCAAGCCGCTGGCGACCAAGAATGAAGCAATTGCTGAAATCGTTCGATTGCGGGAGTCGTTTTTGACCAAGATGGACGACGACTTCAACACGGGCGGAGCGACGGGTGACCTCTTTGAAATCGCTCGATCGCTAAACCGTTTCATCGATGCCGAGCAGCTGGAGGAAACTGCTAAACGCTCAACAGACAGCATTGCACTCCTCGTCTCCGGCATGAGTATCCTCAAGGAACTGGGTGCAATTCTCGGCGTGTTTATCAAGCCGCCAAAGCAGTCCAACAACAGCGACGGGACAACTGAAATTCTAGATGGCCTGATGCAACTCTTGATTCAAGTGCGTGCTGAAGCGCGTGTTAAGAGGGATTTTGCCATGTCCGATTCCGTTCGAAAGGGACTCACCAATATCGGAATCGCGTTGCAGGATGGCAAAGAAGGAACGACCTGGTCAATCCAACGCGAGTGAGGTAAGCGTCAGGGAATTCATTAACAGTTGCCCGTGCCAGCTTGCACGGGCGTTAAAAGAATGCCGCATTCACGCAGCATTTCGACAATTGCTGTCGTGAGTTTCAAGAACGGCGTTCTGTCTAGTCACAAGCCATGAGGGTGAACCGGTGGCTCACGCCGGCTCACTCCACCGGCAAAGATTTACCGCTCTCTGGGCTAATTCAGTATGTGGCTATCAGCTTGCTTATGGCCTGCAAAGTAATGGCTATTCTTTGCGTTGCCACCAATAGTTGCGAAGCCGTTTGACCGGTCGGAGCTTGGTCTCCTTTGCGTTCGGTTCGCTTCGAGGTTCCGCTTGAGTGGCATCTATTACACTGCCATTATCGCGATGGGAAACCATCACTTTGGGTGCATTCTCATAGGAATCCCCCCACTGAATCAATCGACCCCGTGGGGAGTTAAGCATGGCTACGGCTGGACTTGTGTCTCCATTTTGCAAGGATGTTCTCGCAAGAAATAACTCAGAACGCAAATCCCGTCTTTCGCGTTCTCGCAAGAAGCTTGTGCAGATGGCGAAGTCATCCAGCCAAATTCTCCCCGTACCTTTGACTTCAACTTGCAATCGATAGAGTGCCGCGTCTCTTGCTTGCATGACTTCTTGGAGTTCATTGGAAAGGTCAATCCCCACATTGGTCCACTGGGTTTGTGCTTTGGATCGGTGGATTCGATCGGCGATCTCATGAATCGCGATCGTTTCGAATCGGTCGGTTATCGCATCGAACTTCGACAGAGAAATAGTTACTTGCTGTGGTACAGAGTCGGCTGAGGCTTGAAGCGAGACAAACAATCGATCCGATTGTGGGAGTGCAAATGGATCGCTTTGAATCCATTCGATGGAAGAGGCATTTGCCGACTCCATTCTAATGGAGGAACGCCCCTCAAAGGCTCGCCGCGAGTCGATCTCCACGGCCGCGTTTGGGTCGATGGAAGTCGTCCAGCCAAATATTCGACCCCGGCGTGCTTCGTTGTTCGGCTCCTCGAAGCTGGGGTTGATAAGCGTCGCAGCCCGCCGCTGTGGAGTACTCAATCGGCTCACTCCCTGCTCGAGCGAGTTGAGGGCAACATCCAGCGAGCGAATGATATTTGTTTCTTGGCTAGACCAGTGCACTGGACCATCCGAACCTTCCGGCAGGTCGATGCGTACAGATTCGCCTGCAGCAATGCGAATGCTCCATTCCTTTGAAGTGGCATTGAGTTCCACACGAGAGGGGTCATTCGACGATTCATCCTCCAACGAGGAAAAGAGCCGAAGTCGCTGTGGTGGATTCACCCAAGCCAGTGCGACCGATTCGGTGACCGCCCCGGCGTTCAGAAGCAAAATCGAGGTGTGATTTTGTTTTGAAGACCAAACGCGGACCTTGGAAACAGTCCTTACGTTGTCGCGATATGGGATCGAATCGGATTTTCCTAGTTGAAATGACTCTGCCGACGCGGCAAATCGAACAAACTTACTGTCCATTCGATTTACAGGCTTGTCCATTCCGACGTGGATCGCCTTGGGCGCTGCAAAGTTCCATTGCGTCGAAATAGCCGCTTGTATCGAGGTGAAGTCGCTGTGTTGAAGTCCAATCAGAATCGGTGAAATGACCTCCGGGGAACGCGTTGGCGTTGGACCGAATGGTTCGCTCTCGACCGATACCCATCTCAAACGTGATTTGAGTTTAGAGTAAAACTCCGCAACCGAGTCTCGCAGCCATTGTGAATACGCAGCCTGCATGCGTTGAGAAACGAACTGCTCTCTTTGAGTCGCGTCTCGGGGAAGGTTTCCAACCACCGTGCCATAATAGCGGTCCAAAATCTTTGTATTGGTTTGTTCGATCGGAAGGGACATAACCAAATGCGAGGCTTGCGTCGCTCGCAACGCATAGCCTTGATAATTCGGATGGGCTCGGTATCGACTCTCGAATTCATCCAATGCACTCGTGATCGCTTGCTGTACACGCGGCGCGAGAGGGTTGTATAGCTGTACTTGTTGGGTTGCAGGATCGTCGCTTCCACGATGTTGAAAGAGCTCCTCGCTACTCACTTTGGAGATCGTCTCCTCCACTTCTCGAATCGGGCTATCTAACTCCAACATCGGCACAAATTGAATGCCATGCCGGAGCATGACTCGGAACATTAACTCCACAACGTCTTTCCGCATGGGGTCCCGTGCGTCATTGCTAAACGTGCCGGTGTCGAATCGGGCATTGGAGCTCAATTTCGAAGTGGGAAAGAGAGAGCCGCCCTCAGCATGCACAGTCGTCGCCAGACAGTCGAATCCGTTCGCTTTGCAGTAGCTCGCAAGTCGCTCAGCGAAACGTAAAAACATCCTCCAGTCATCGTACCCGGTGGACGCAATGCCTCCGTTTGCATCTGGATCAAAACCGAATGCTCTTCGGACGTTCGCCGAATGAAGTTCGAGAATACAGGCTGGGGGCAATGCCCGATTGGCATTAGCGTCGGTTTCATTGGGTGAACTCTTCCAGACGTCGAGCTGTACCGACTCAATTTCAAGGGTGCTGTTTCCATTCAAGTTGGATACATCGATTTTGGCTGTGCGGGAGTTTGGCCAAAACAAAACCTCGAATGTTTCAATGCCGGCGGCAGCAAGCGGATCGGTAACTCGTTGGATGGCACGCGCGTTGGAGATGTCAAAAACTTCACTGGCGAAGGGGGGCTCGACAGATTTCGAGGATCGCGTGGTGTTAGCTGCGATCAATACCCGGCAGGCAGCGCTTACACTTGGTGTCGAAAGAACTAGCCTATGCATTTCGCCCGGAAGCAGATTGGTGAGGGTAGCAGTCGAAAAGGCTCCTGGAGCGATTCGCATCCGCGATTCGTCACTCCCCAATTTCGGCGAAAGATATAGATCGTTTGGAATGGGCGAAAACGACTTGATCATTTCTAAGAACGGGAAGCGACGCGAGCCCTCAATTTGTCCAGCCAGTCGATTTGCGACGGTTTGCATCTCAAAGGATGTCAAAGGGATAACTGACTGCAACCGCCAGCCGGGCAAGTTCGCATCATTCACCGGCAAACGCGGGCCACCTTTGGTTGCGGGCGAGCTGTTGAAGACCACGAACTGAACGGTTCGTTCGACGCTGGTGTGTTTGATCAACATGGCGGGCAAAACGCGTTTGGGCTCAAGCGAGAACCGAAGCTCGTAAACTCCGTCCTCAATCGGCGCGTTGATGAGCATATCAACGGGCTCCGCATTGCCCCGACCATCCAGGGATAGCGTTCTAGTTTTTTTTAGGATGGGGTGGGAGTAATCACCCGATTTGAACAGAGCACATTCGAATTGGCATACGGTCGCAGTCCATGGCACAGCATAAGGTAGGATCTGGATGCCCAAGGGCTCTTCCGAGTTGAAGACCATGTGAGTCCGGCTGGTAATGACCCGCAGTCGATCGCCAGGAATTCGATCGATCGACAGCCGACAATCGTTGAGACCGGTTTCTTGCAAATCCGGGCCTTCCCGAAGCGATTTCAAGGACCAACTGGCCTCTTTGACACGGGTCTGCTTTGACTTTGGATCTGTAAGTTGAAGGCGGATTTTCAAAACGGCGGTAGGTCTCGCTTCAACGTGAATGTCGCAGCCGCCGAATCTCGTATCTGGATCATCGATTGTAAGCCTATTGCTCGAGTCCTTCAGGACAAAGCTAGAATCATTCGCATCGATTCCCAACAGCTGAGTGCCGGTAAGTACACCGCCATCCAATTCGATGGTCGCTAGGTAATCAACCGTTTCGGACCCGCCCCATACGATTCGCAGATTCAGGTCGAGCGGGGAGAAATCCGAGACTGTTTCGCCCGTCGCTGCCCGCAAAGATTGAGCATAAGCGAATAGGCCCGCCCTGGACTCTGCGTAAATGGCCGACACGGTCAGCAGGCAAAAACGAAGAATCAATAGCCAAGTACGCGGCTGCATTCCATTGCGATCGTGTTTTTTTGGGTTGGGGTAGATGAACGGCATCATGGTGGGAGGGTACCGGATTTATCATCTCAAGGCCTATGCCAATTTTGATTGATAGCAAAACGTCGTATAACTTGTGATCTCTGATGTTGGCTAACTTTTTTCAGCACCGCTATCGACGGTGAGTCGAAGTTTTCTGTAGATTGCTTTCAGGTCGCAAGGCTATCGCAAGCATCGCACGTAGGTGGAAACGCATGATCGCAAGTAGATTGCTCGAGCGGTTTCCCCAATTGAATGCGTCGTAAACCTGAACCACTTATGGAATTAAGCCGATGACGCGAGAAGGAAATCTGAATTTGCGAACGAACCTCAGGCCCAAGACTCTATTGCGAGTCATTCATGGAGGCCCGTCGTTTGTCAGGGATTTTTTTCGATTGAAGAAGCAACGCGGAGACGACAGGTTGTTTCCCTTTGGTCCACTCAACCCGATCACATTCGAACGCAATGATGAATCAGGGACGATGTCCGGTCACTATTTTCACCAAGACCTTCTCGTTGCTCGCAAGATCTTACAAGCCAATCCACAAAAGCACGTGGATATCGGCTCACGAACCGATGGCTTCGTGGCGCACGTGGCCGTATTTCGCGAAATCGAGATCCTCGATATCCGCGAACAAAAAAGCAGGGTGAAAAATATATCATTCCGACAGGCGGACTTGATGGAGTTACAAGCGGACATGAGCGACTATTGCGACTCCATTTCATCCCTGCATGCCATCGAACATTTTGGTTTGGGCCGGTATGGTGATCCGATCGATTACCTCGGATACAAAAAAGCGATTTCAAACATAACCAAAATATTGAAAAGCGGCGGTACCTTCTATTTCTCTGTGCCCATCGGTCCTCAGCGGATAGAGTTCAACGCCCACCGCGTCTTTTCTGTCGGATACCTCTTGGAGTTGTTCCGTGAAAACTATGAGGTTCAGAGCTTTTCTTATGTCGACGATGCAGGGGACCTGTACGAAGAAGTGGAACTGGACGCGAATGCAGTTCAAACAAGCTTTGGATGTCAGTACGGCTGCGGTATTTTGGAATTGAAAAAACGATAGCGACGCGAGCGTTGCATATTCACGCAGCCAATTTTGCAGTTCTCAATCCATGTCGACGACAAAAACTTGAAGCCATCCCTCGCGTTCGGTTCCCACACGTCGATTGAATAGGAGTCGAGTTGGGCTTACGAAATGTACTGCTCCCACAATTCGATTGGGCGATGCGTTGTTTAGCCAACGTGTTGCACCAGTGGAAACAGTCGTGAGGCCAATGCGTTGTTGGCAAACAAAACTGCACGTGCTGCCGGACGAATCTAGCGAAATCTGTCCCTCGATGGGAAACTCTAAATCGGTGATTTGCTTAATATCGCCCGTGGTTGCATCGATGCCAAACAGTTGCACTACGCCACGGTCGTCTTTCATCGGCGCATAAACAACTTCTCCGTTCGGCGATGAGACGAGCCAGTTACGTGGCCCTTGAACCCCTGGATACCGTCGATTGGTCGTCTTTGTAAGGCGGCGTTGTTCGCAATTGCCTACCGGCTCCAAAATGTCTTCTGGGGGCGATCCTGGATTGGGTCGGCTCATCATGGCGACAAGCTCCAGCTTGGAAGGGAGTTTGCAAACGTAAATTTCATTTACGAGTATTCCACGTTCGTCTCGAATGCCCCCTAGAAACGCTAAGGAATGTTGTTTTTTGAGCCAGCATTCTTCGACCGCGTATTCGATTTCGTCGTTGCCCCAACCGTCTACCGCGTTAGAGCTGTCACGCCGATGGCTGGACGTCAAACGATTTAGCGTGGGTGCTAGAAATGCTGCGTAAGTTCCGCTGAATTCTTCGCCTAGTGGGATGCCCAGTTGGCACTCGATCGAAATTGGCATGTCGGGCACCATGAAGCCGACCGTTCGAACATCACGAACCGTGTTGTCGAGTTGAGACTGGCGTTCGAGCCACGCGTCGTTGTAGGTGAAACTCAGCCAACCGTCTTCGTTCCAGGAATGCGCATGCGTTCCGCCGCTGAGTGCGCCCAAGACTCGGCCGGTTGGATGGTCCGAGTGCACGCGGGCTTCTGCGTGGATAAGAGTGTTAGGCTTAGCAAAATCGACAATCGCGCCAAAACGTCGGGCTGCCGAATACTTATTCGCCGACGAGTTGTTTTCCAGGCCGTGAATGAAGACCACTCGTGGCTCACGCGGATGAAAAGCGACCGCGCCAACACCCGGGCCATAACGTGATTGGCTTGGCGTCTGGTAGAGTCGCACAATATCACACGATTCGATGTGGACCATCTCGATTGCATCGGTTTGTGCAATGTGAGCGTCTTCATTGCGAGTGTCATATGCCGCCCACAGTCCATCGGGCGAAATGGCCTGGCGGTGATTCAAGGTGTGCCCATAGTTGCCAAACGTGATTTGGCGTTCAAGCATTTTGGATGGCTGCACTAACGGGACATCTTTGGACGACCTGAAACCGTCTGATCACCAACTTTGTTCGGTTGCGAAATCACCGCTTTTTTACCGTCCGGTGAGGGCAATTCTTTGCTTGCTGACTCGACGGCCTTTGCATCCAGCTTGGTTGGCCAGTTGATGAGTTCGAAAGAGTCCGCGAGCTGTGCGTCTTCGGCGGCAAAGTATTCAAGGTTCGCTTCATTCAAAGTGAACGCCAATACGACCCGACGACCATCATCGTTAGATATATGGTAATGAATCCACTGGATATCAACCCCTTGGGTTCCACCTCGAGACAAAACTCTTAGCAATCGAAGCTTGTTGCTCGAAAGACGCTCGGATGCCTCGACTGTTTCCAGCAAAGCGTTGCCAAGTGCATTCTTTACGTCCGCTTGAAATCCCTCGAGGCTTAGCTGTCTACCCGGCTCGTAATCAATCATGTTGGTAATATTGCACTGAGCTACAACTCGATTGTCTACCACGTAACGCAACGTCGCTTCCTCGCCGCTGTCTCGATAAGTCGTCCATTTGCGATTGGCAACAAAACGATAATAGCCCAAGTCGGATTGAAACTGAAACAGGCTTGCGACCTCAAGTGTCCCCATCTTGGACGCAATGGACTGTACGGTCTCACCGGTGCTGATGGCTTCGATTGGAGACCTCAGGATTCTCAATTGCGCGGCAATTTTAAAACCTGGTTCTGACTCGCTGATTTCACGTATTTCCAAGATGTTCACTGCGAACCAAGAAATATAACCCCCTTTGCGATCGAGTTGTGCCTTGCCTTCGACTCTGAGCTGTGTTGGAACTTGCCGCACAGACGCCGAGAGAGTCCCTGTTAGTTCCAGTTGAGCCTTCTCTTTGTCAACTTCGACCAAGCACATAACCAACTTGCCATCCTGAATCGCATCCATGTTCAGCAAACGGCAGGCGACACTTGTATCAATTGTCCATTTGTCCGCAATCTGCACTTCGGCATCGGTAAGCAGGTGGTCCAGAAACATCGTGTTGATCGGGCCCTCGATCAAGTCGCGTTCGGCTGCAAAGATTGGATTATCTGGGCATGTCGTCAATATCCCCTGGTCCGTTCCGACGCGAAGCACGTCACGGCACTGGTCGCGGAGTACCGTCTTGGTTATGTGGCGGTCAATTTGGGTTTCCGAGGCGGTTTCGGTATAGTGTTGATACGACTTGCAAGCGGTCAGCTTATCCGAGGTTTCGTATTGCTCCTCAAAGTCCACCGTGGAGCTAGCCTTGATCGGGGCGGTCTTAGCTGCAATCGATTTGCCGTTTTTGTTCGTCGCGTCAACGGTTTGGCTCTTTAGACGAATCTCGCCGTTGAGCTCGAGAACAGCGCGAACGCGAAATTGCCCCGTCGACAAACCTTGGGACGTTTTCTTAGAGTCTGCCATTGTCGGCTTGCTAGACCAAACCAGCGAGGCAGCGGCTGCCACGCTGGCGGCAAGCCATTCGCGGCGTTGCAATTTGATCGAGTGCAGATGATTGAGCCTTGAGTTCATGCTCGTTCCGTTGTGGCTGTAGGATTTTAATTGTGTCGAAAGTTGAGCGGCCAACGCGTTGCGCAAGCGAGCTACTGTTCGACGAGGACACTAGCTCCGCGTCGTGTTAGCTAATTGTTGGTCCATCGGATCGCAATCGTCCCTTTTCTGAGCAGAACCGAACTAATCGTTACAAATCACCTAAACCGCCAGGAAGGCGAAATAGCATTTGCTAGCTTTTGGGATGATTGCTTTCAGCACTGTTTCAGAGTGCCTTGCCGTTAAAGTTGACGCGTTCCTCCCGTTTTGTGAAAATGATTATCCACCTTTGGGGGGGCCTAGAGTCCGTATTCGGTTATGTAACCAATAATTTGCTGTTCATTTTTGCGATCGGCTCAAAAGACCGGTTGCTTTATTGGGACACTTCCCCAACCTTTGTATCTATGTCGATCGTATCAAACCACCATTTTTTGCTGCGAGAAGAACAAAGCGGCATCTTTTTGCAAAAAGATGCCCAGTGGGAGGCGTGCGCCTATTCCAGGCGCAGTCCATTCAAAGAATCGTTCAACGAAGATTCTGTAGGTATCATTCGCGTGGACGACCAGACGGCAGTCTTTGCGATCGCAGACGGGTGCGGAGGCATGCGAGGTGGCGAGCAAGCATCGAATATCGCCCTACAAGTCTTAGCGGATTCGATTGAACGGAACGAAAGCGGGCCAGATCGATTAAGAGTCGCCATTTTGGACGGTATCGAAAAAGCGAATCTTGCGGTTCAAGAACTCCGCATTGGAGCGGCATGTACGATTGCTGTTGTTGAGTACCATCGTGGGACGATTCGTCCGTATCATGTTGGCGATTCCATGATTTTGGTGACCGGAATTCGAGGCCGAATCCGCTACCAATCGGTAAGCCATTCCCCGGTTGGTTTTGCGGTCGAGTCCGGCATGTTGGCTGCCGACGAAGCCATGCATCACGAAGACCGCCATCTGGTATCGAATGTAGTTGGAGATGCTCGCATGCGAATTGAGATCGGACCAGCATTGACGCTGGCCCAGCGCGATACCGTTGTCATTGCGAGCGACGGACTATTCGATAACCTGAGCATCCTGGAAGTCGTGGGCGGCTTGCGAAAAGGCAAGCTTCCACTTGGTGTCGACGCGGTGACTGAACTCGCATACCAGAGGATGTTAGGGATAAAGGATCAACCGTGTAAACCAGACGACTTGAGTATCGTGGCGATCCGACCTACCGCTGGGTGAGTGACGCAGCGCTTGCTAGACCAGTTGTGGTGCCAGTAAATCCGCCAGCACGACCAGCATCGCATCCATTTGTTCGTCGCTGCCAACGCTTATCCGCAGCCCATCGCTCCATCCCGGATAGTTCATGTACCGAACTAAAATTCCGCTCCGCTTAAGCTGTTCATACAACACCTTTAGGGGCCGATCGTTTCGCGTGCACCAAAGAAAGTTGGCATGCGAATCGATGACATCAAAGCCCAATTTTCGAAGCTCCACAAGCATTCGGGACCGAGTTGTTTTGATTCTCGCTACATTCTCCCTGAGCCACGCTTGGTCGGAAATCGCGGCAGTAGCGCCGGCGAGCGATAGGAGATCTGTATTGTACGAATCCTTTACCTTGCGCATCATCTGAACCATTTCAGGGTGTGCAACCAAGTAGCCGAATCGTAGACCCGCTAGAGCGTAGGATTTGCTGAGCGTGCGAGTCACGATGATCTTTGGATTCTGCTCAATCAGTTTGATGCAGTTGGATGGTGCGAAGTCCACGTACGCTTCATCAACCACAACTGGACAATTAACGCTGTCCGCAAGATTCAAAATGGAGGCGTGGTCCAGTATCGTTCCGCTTGGACTGTTCGGGTTCGGCAGATAAATCAACTTGAGCGATTCGTCATTGCCGTAAAAACTTTTAGAAAGACCGAAATTGGAATCGAACGCAACTTCCTCAAACTGAGCGGACTGCAATTCGGCCAAAGTGCGATAGAGGATGTAGCTTGGGTAGGGAAGTCGAATCCGTTGCCCATGCCCCACGAAAGCTCGCGTCAGGACCGTCAGGCAGTCGTCGCTACCATTGCCACAAAGAATCATCTCCGGGTCGACATCCAGCAAATCACCGGCTGCACGCCGAAAGGATGTTCCGAGTGGATCGGGATAACGCTCAAGCCGTGAGATAGCTTGATGAATCGCTTCGCCAACTCGCGGGGAAGGCGGGTACGGATTCTCGTTGGTATTGAGCTTGATCACTTTACCCGTTTGCGGCTGCTCGCCTGGGGTATAAGGGCTCATCGAAACGACTTCGTTTCGAAAGAATTTCTGGATGGAATCGTTGGTCATCTAGTCTTTACGTTCGATATTCCACGTTTGTGCGGAAGAGGCCCTCGCACAAGAGTACGACACTTATGGCTGCTCCACTTAAGTCCTGACCCGATTCGCGCTTCCCCCTCGCGAGAGCCACTTCCACACAAATTCAGAATCTCTCCGGGGAGAGAGAATCTCGACAGCCAAAGTATTACAGCGCAAAGCACGATAGGAAAGGGGCTTTTGAAATAATTAATGACTCGGTTGTGCCGAGTAAAGCCGCGCAAGGTGTTAAGAAAGGGGCAAAGCACAGTAGGTCCGGATAAAGTTTAACGTCGCATTCGTGATAACTAATACTTCTATTTCCGTTTTCGATTTAGTCTATAATCGCCCATCGCGGGCAATTAAACAGCCTCTGTGTTCCCAATCAGATTTTTCGAAAATCCAGTCCTTTCCAAATCACTATGCGACCTAGCGAATCCACCAGCCTTTATTTTCATCAAGCGGCAGATCAACTCGAAACACCGCATTGGCTCCGCAAGTTACTCATTACCCCGAAACGAGAGGTGACCGTCCAAGTTGCGTTTGAGAGGGATAATGGGGACGTTGAAACGGTTCTCGGCTACCGAGTTCAACACGACAACTCCCGCGGACCGATGAAGGGGGGGCTTCGCTACCACCCCGCCGTAGATCTCGACGAGGTGCGTGCGTTGGCTTCGCTAATGACTTGGAAAACGGCGGTTGTCGATTTGCCATACGGTGGAGCAAAGGGTGGAATCGGTATCGACCCGAAAACTCTCACCAAAAAAGAACTCGAGCGCATGACACGTGCGTTTGTGGACCAGATTCACGAAATCGTCGGTCCGGACAGCGATATCCCTGCGCCCGACATGGGAACGAACCACGAAGTCATGTCCTGGTTTCGAAACCAATGGGAAAAGTACCACGGCTTCAACCCTGCCGTCATCACTGGCAAACCTGTCGAGGAATACGGCGCCAAGGGACGTGAGGAAGCGACCGGTCGAGGGGTCGGTATCCTAGCTGTGAAACTCCTCAAGCGAATCAATGTTCGACCAGATCAGTGCCGTACCGCAATCCAAGGGTTCGGAAACGTGGGCTCGCACGCTTCGAAATTTCTCTTTGAGTCTGCCTTTCCCGTGATTGCGGTCAACGATGTTAGCGGCACTTACTTTAACCCAAAGGGCCTCAACATCCCGGAGTTGTTTACCTATTCGATCAAGAACAACAATCGCCTTGCTGGATACGCAGGTGCTGAACGGCTACCAACCGAAGCGCTGCTCGAACTGGATTGCGACTTGCTCATTCCTGCGGCCCTCGGCGATGTGATCACGAAAAATAATGCGGACAAGATTCGAGCCAAGACTATTATCGAAGCGGCGAACGGCCCAGTGGATCCAGAAGCGGATGAGAAGCTAGCCGCACGCAAAATCATGATCCTGCCGGATATCCTCGCAAACGCGGGTGGCGTTACGGTCAGCTATTTTGAATGGGTTCAAAATAGGCAGCACTACCGCTGGAGCTTGGACCGTGTTCGACAAGAGTTAGATCGCACGCTAAGCGACGCTTTTGAAAACGTCTGGCAACAGTCCGCATCGCATTCGGTTTCACTGCGTACAGCCGCCTTCATGCTCGCAATCTCTCGAGTCCAACGGGCAACCGAATTGGCGGGTGGAGCGGGTTGATTCCAATCGCAACCGAATTGCATGGGCTGGGCTATTTATGTACCTATGCATAAGTCTTCGAACAAGTGAATGAACATGCTTGAATAAGATATTCAGCATGATTTCAAGTCGCTGATACATTCACTTGTGTCGTGTTGATAGCTAATCATCCTGTAAATCCACGATCGTTTCTCCCATTGTGTTAACGGGTGCTGGCTAGGCAAGTTGACTCATGTACAAGTGCTTAGCATGCGGCTTAAAGTAGAGCGGCCCTCACGACGCTTTTGCAAACATCCCCGAAATTCGTAGGTGGTTGTCGAAATGTGCCGTTGCCACCAAGTTGCTTTCCAGATGAACATCCATGTCGCGAGCCAAGGTTGGCAACTTGAAACGGTGCATTTCCTTTTCTTGTGCGTCGTTAAAGAATAACAAAATGCCCCCAGTTGATCCTCCTGATACTCCGACCGCCGTTCCATCCTTGAGCCACTGAACTCGCCACACCAAGCCGCCTGTTATACCGTCGCACGCGTGTGATTTCTTCAAGGCGCCGTCGGCCCAGTTGAATCGCAATACCAGCGGCTCGTGGACAGCTCCAAACGGGTTCGTCGCCTTGTGGGTTCCGCCCGCAATCAATTCGCTTCGCTCAACATTCAAAGCCATCGCGCGAATGCCTCCGTACTCTGCATTCTGCCCTTTGTTCTCAGCGTAGAGAGGCGTCCCGTCGATCGAACGTTCCAGTTTGCGATCTGCCAGATTCCATACATGAATCTTGCCAAGTAAATCGCCCGTAACGAGTTGTTCGCCACTCGGATGAAACAACACACTGTAAATGTGCCGTTCATGGCTGGCTAATTCAAACATCTTTTCTCCCGTGGCCATGCTCCACACCTTGACAACCTTGTCGTTGCCCACCGAGACCAACATTGTATTATCCGGCGAAATCGCAACTCCCCGTATCCAACCTGCGTGTGCATCAATTTTGCGAACGACGGCTGGCGTCTCTTCTTTTGCTGACCACCAAATGATTCGGCCATCGCATCCGCCAGAAACCAATTGCTGCCCATCCTTGCTGTAGCACAAGGCATGAACCCAGCTTTCATGACCGGTCAGAACTTTCCTTTGGCCGGTGGGCACTGCCCACAATTGCAATGACGAATCCTCGGAACTGCTCGCGGCCTGCAAGCCATCAGGCGACATTCGACAAGCAATCAGCGGTCGATCATGCTTCCATTCATAAGCGACGTGTGTCTTTGTTATGTCGATGGCTGGATTCATGTTAGGTCAACACCTTCCAAACTGGTGCCGCAGCTGGGTCCGCGATTGGTAACTCCCGGCCATCGACCGCAATCGATTGCGACGAATCGATGCCAACCGCCCGCAGATAGGTATGAAATAATGCCCCATGGTCCACTTGACCATCGACGACCTCCGTCCCTTCGGCATTTGTCTTTCCATACGCTTCACCGCGTGCCATCTTGCCGCCAGCCATGAGTACCGACCACGCTTTGGACCAATGGTCGCGTCCATAATACAAGTTGATGTTCGGTGTTCGGCCAAACTCACTCAGCACGACGACCAGCGTCTTCTCGAGCAAGCCACGATCCGCCAAATCAGACACAAACGTCGCAAACGATTGATCGAATTCACCCATCTGCTCGACGTGAAAAATGAAGTTCTCGTTGTGCGTGTCGTAGTTGGAATGGGTCACTTGAACGAATGAAACGCCATTCTCAAGCAATCGACGCGCCATCAAACACTGCCGACCGAAGTCGTGCTTGCCATACCGCTCCTGATCTGAAGTAGGCTCTTTGGAAATATCAAAGACCTCTTTACGTTCCATCAACCGCAAGGCTTGTTCATAGCTATGCGTGTAAGCGTCGGTGATGGCGGTTCGTCGTCGCGACAAAAACTCTTGATTGATACGTCTACGGAAATCGTGCCGTCGAGCTTCTGCCTCTTCGTTGATGGCGTCGGGTTTTTTGGTGTTTGGCGGCGGCTTGTCTCCGCCCAAAGAGATGCTTGCGTATTTGGGGCCTAGATAAGCGGCCTCGTTTCCTTTACCACCTCCACCGCCCGGTGTGACGACGATATGGCCTGGCAATCCGCGACTTTCATCGTTCAGCATCCTCGCGGCAACCGCACCGATCTGAGGATAGTCGGCGGCGGCAGACTGGCGACGCCCCGTCAACATCATATACGCACCTTTACCATGGTCATCCTCCGCCGTATTGACGCCGCGCATCAGACATAGATGGTGCATCTGCTTGGCGGTATATGATAACAAGTCGCTAATGTGAATACCTGGAACCGAGGTTGGGATGGAACGACACGGACCTCCCGTCTTCGTTCCCGGCTTAGGATCCCAGCTTTCCAATTGGCTCAGTCCACCGTGCATGTTGAACACAACAACTCGCATATCCTGCGATTTGAGCTGATCCGCTGCCGCTCCAGCTGTGAGGGCACCTAAGCCGCCAGCAATTGCGCCGCCAGCAGCGACTCCCGACAAGGACTGTCGCAGGAAGCGGCGACGGCTATTCCCGTGCTCATGTGACCCGCAAGCGTAGTGTGCAATCGTCATGAAATGTGCTCCGCAATAGGACTATGGATAGACTCGAAACTCGGAACTCGTTAACAAACTCCAAACCAACTCTTGAGCGACCGCCGGCTTCTTGTCTCCAGCTTGGCTCAACATCGCCGTGATCCAATTCTGTTCGTCTAACGTCGGCTCTCGCGACAACAGCGTTCGAAACAAAACCTTCGAAGCTACCGTTCCGTCAGCTTGCTGAGCAATCTGCCCCGCAACATTGCTTCCGCTCGGTGCGGACCATTGAAAAACGGAGCCGCCGTTGGCCATATAAAGCGCTTGATCTGGCGACGCAAAGAACTCGTCGCTCGTTTGACCAACGCCTGAGGAGTAAAGGTTAGCAAACGTATCGACATGAGGACGTAGGTTATCGATCGCTTGTCGGGTCGCTTGAAGTGTTCGAGCGGACCGGACCTCCGCCGCGGCATCAGCTGCCAACGGCGACTGCTTTTCCAGTTCAACCATCTCTGCCGCAACATGATTTTTCAATACGTCCGTGGCTTGCAAAATACTCAAGCCGAGTTGTTCCGGAGACAGTGGTCGAGTTTGTGCAAGGTGCGAAGTCTTTTGCCGTACCTCCAAAACACGCTGCATGGCAATCGAACAAGCGTCGATTGCTTTCTGTTTAAGGTTAGACTTCTCGGCAATGAGCTTCTCGCCCTGTTCGACCTCTTGCGCGAGCATGGTGTGAGTTTGCTCCGCAATTTCAAGCTGTCGCGTCTGGAGTTCGAACAACTTCATCTTCTCAGCTAGCTCGGCCGCAATGGCTGCCAAGTTGGTGTCTATGCTGCCGACTGCCGCTTGCGCCATCTCAACCGCGGTCTGAATCGATTGCTTGGCCGCGACAAGAGTCTCGGTCGACTTAACGATTTCTAACGACTTATCCAGCGAAGCGTTTGTACTTCGAAGCTGTTCCAATTGCGAAAGCAAGGTCATTCGCTCTGCTGAGAACTTGGACTGCTTTGCCAACACAGCGTCCCTGGCAATCGTCGCATCAGCAACTTGTTGCTTGCTCACAGTCATTTGGATTGTTTGCGTCGCGAGCTTGCTCTTCGCTTGTTGCAGCGGTTGTACAGCCAGCGTGTGTTCGTTTTCAAGGCTTCGCACGGATTGCGAGGTCGTCAGCCACGTTTGAAATTGAGCGAGATCAGAGATTCGATTGCCGACGAAGGATTTGTCCATTTGTGATTTTTGCCAAGCTGCGCGAGCGCTAACAAAAGCAACATCCGCTGCATGCAATCGCTCTTCGACCGGCTTTAGTTTGGCGGCCAACTCAAGAACTTTGGTTCGCTCCGCTTCCAGTGCAGCTTGACCCGCATCGCGAGGAACGATTGCATCGGTCACCGCCTTTTCAAGACTCGGAACTGCGATTTTGCTCGCCTCCGATTTGGCTTTGGTGGTCGTGATCGCTTGTTGCAGCTCTGCGTCGTTCGCTAACCCAAGTTCTTTTGCTTGTTCCAATTTTCCTGCCGCTTCCTCCAAGAGTTTTTGCCTAGCCAATGCATCATCGAGGGACTTTTTGGCTTTTTCGAAGGCAACTTTCGCAGCATCCGCTTTCTTCATCGCCTCTCTCAATATCGCTTCAGCTTTGTCAATTTCTGCCCAAACATCGACTCGCTCCTTTTGGCATGTTCGCCAGGCCGAAGCGGCATCCTCGTATTGTTTCTTGGCGACGTCTGAGGTCGCACCCAGTTGAACCAAGTCTGCTTCGGCCAATTGTTTTTTGGCTGCAATTGCACTCTCTAGCTGGGCTTGGAATTCGGATGGCAGGTCAACGACGGCGCCAAAGCTCAGCGATGTTTCGATAGGCAACTGCGTTCCAACTTGATAGGCTTCGCTCAACACGATTTGCTCGACGATCGTTCGCATTTGGAAGCCCGACCGTATCAGCTCATCCGTCAATGCATCCATCAGTTTCGGATTCGAAGGCGGGTTGTCTGGGTGATGCATATCCAGTGGATGGACTAAGCCCTTGCCCATTATCAACGCCCAAAGTCGATTGGCCCAGTTTTCAGCAAAGGCTCGATTGCTGGCTGATAACTGATTGACAAGCGAGCCTCGACGACTGAAGTTTGGTGGATTGGGAGCTCCGTCCATGGAGTCCGCTAAAGGAGTGGGCTGATAGCGTTGGTCTGGCGTTTCGAATGGGTCAAACGACTCGGTAACACCCGGCGCTCGAGTGCCAGTCCTAAACAGAATACCTTTGTCGAAGACCGATTCGAACGACGCGTCGCGAGCGGCTCGTTCGACATACAACTGAAGCTTTTGCTCGGCACCCTTTTCGTCTTTGTATTTTGCTTCGGCAAACGAACTCGCGGACACGTAAGCAAGAAGGCCGTGGTAATCCGTTTGCAAGTAATCGTCGACTTGTGGATGATCGTGGCATTGAGCGCATTGCATGTCGCGACCATAGAAGATGCGCCCAAGGTCTCTTGCTATCGCGTGTGCGTCTCCAGAACGTTCCAAGAAGAAACGCTGTTTTGCGCGTTCGCTTCGGTTCCACCAGACACCCGCGACGGTGTCTTTTGCAATTTGATCCAACGGCTTTTGTTCGTCCACGACATTGCGCAGGTAGGCGAGCCACTTCGTTCGATCGACATGCTGAAAAGGACGACGCTGCAAAAGTGTTTTGTCTAGCCAGTCCACCATCCGTTCTTTATGAAGCGGATCGTTTAGGAAACGCTGCACCCAGCGAGGCCAACGCTCTGGAGCTGTGTCCGCCAAAAATTCCTCAAGCTCCAATGATGTTGGTACCAGCATCCGCAAATCCAGCGATAGCCTACGCAGCAAAAGGCCATCAGCCTCCGGTTTGGCGATCAGCGGCTCAAAATCTCGATCTACTAAAGCATCGATTGATGCCGAAAAAGGCGTTTGCCCAGATGCAAACGAATAGGAAACGCACAGCAATATGACAAAAGCAAGTAGGAATCGGTCAACCAATAGGTAGTAACCAGTTTTCATGGTGCACCGAATTGTTGGCGGGAGGCGGGATGGCAAACGACGCGAGCGGGGAGTCTCGTGTCGTGGAATGGATTGTTGGCGGGGACCTAAAGTGTTTAACCCGCGAAGCCGGGGTAAGCACACTCTAAGGATGCATGAGTTTTTAACCTTCCGTTATCGCTCAACTAAGTCAATAAGTCAACCACTGGCAAATCGGCTTCACAGTCTTCCCACCGTGGTCGCTTAAAAAACCGGCAGCGATGGATCGCCCTTTGGCTGCGAGCAGAGCGAAACGAAACGAATTCCTTGGCTGGGCTGTTCAATGGTGTCCCTGAGTGTTTCAATACTCGCTTGGCATAAACTCTCCCCGTGAAGGTCTCACAATGTTTTTGGCAAAAATTCAAACCAAACAAGGTCCGGCTGTCGCAAGGATCGTAAACAACTTCGCTACCGTTCTCGATTTGTCAGGCGCCGGAGTTGCAACGTTGAGCCAACTCCTTTCAAGCGATAGGCTCGTCGAGTTGGCTCGTGACTTACCTGCCGCATCCCCCTCGATACCGTTGGAAAACGTCCAGTGGCTGCCACCGATCGACGATCAAGAAGTTTGGGCTGCAGGTGTCACCTACAAACGCTCGCAAACGGCCCGCATGGAAGAAAGCGAGGCCGCCGCAAGCTGCTACGACCGAGTCTACACCGCAGCCAGACCCGAACTCTTTTTCAAGGCAACACCAAACCGTTGCAGTGGCCACCTCGGCAAACTCCGCATTCGAACCGATGCTACCTGGAATGTCCCCGAACCCGAATTGACCTTGGTCTTATCTAAGACTGGCAAGATCGTAGGCTATACCGTTGGAAACGACATGAGCAGCCGCGACATCGAGGGTGACAACCCACTCTATCTGCCGCAAGCGAAAGTGTATAACCAATGCTGCGGTCTTGGTCCATGGATCGCCCTCGCTGACTCCATGCCACCACGAGATACTATTGGCATCTTCCTTAAGATTGTTCGCAACAACGAAACCGTATTCACTGGCGAAACCAGCGTGGCCCAAATGGCACGCAAACTCGAGGACCTCGTCCAATGGCTGATTCGAGATAACGATTTGCCCAACGGGGCATTCATGTTGACCGGAACAGGCGTCGTACCTGACAGTCCATTCACTTTGGCCAAAGACGATACGGTCCACATTTCCATCAACGGCATCGGCACTCTGACCAACACCATCGTCCAAGGCTAACCTACGCTTTTCATTTACAAATCCAATAGCACACTGCAATGACAAATCCATCACAACACATCCTCGTCAGCGGCCAATGGCGGGCCAGCACGCAATCATCTGTATTCTCGCCTACCAATCCAACACTTGGTGAACCCATCGCATTGGAGTTTCCGGTTAGCCAGTGGTCCGATTGCGATGAAGCCCTAACCGCCGCCAATCAAGCCTTTATGCAACTGAGGACCATGTCGCCCGACGCCGTCGCGTTGTTCCTTGAGAAGTTCGCTAGCTTGATCGAAGCTGACAAGGACGGCTTGGTCGAAATAGCGCATCAGGAATCTGGGCTGCCTAAGTCGCCTCGCTTGGCCGACGTCGAACTCCCTCGCACCATCAACCAGTTGAGGCTCGCGGCAACCGCTGCGCGTCAACAAAGCTGGTCGGTACCAACCATCGATTCCAAAGCCAACATCCGATCCTGTTATCAAGCCATCGGTCCTGTCTGCGTGTTCGGCCCGAACAATTTCCCGTTTGCTTTTAACAGCATTGCCGGCGGCGATTTCGCCGCTGCCATAGCCGCTGGCAATCCGGTCATCGCAAAAGCCAACTCTTCCCATCCAGCGACAACCATGCGATTTGCGGTCCTCGCCGACAAAGCGGCCAAGGAAACCAATATGCCAGCTGGGCTGGTACAACTCATCTATCGTACTTCGCACGCAGATGGCGAACGATTGGTTGGCGACCCAAGATTGGCGGCCATCGGGTACACCGGATCGCGAACCGCAGGACTACAACTCAAGGCGGTCGCCGATCGCGTTGGCAAACCATTTTACGCTGAGCTTTCCAGCGTCAATCCAGTTGTGTTTTTGCCTGGCGCATTTCGCGAACGGTTAGACAAACTGATCGACGAGTACGTGATGAGCGGTCTGATGGGCACTGGCCAATTTTGTACCAACCCAGGCATGCTATTGATGATAGATAGTGCCGACACGACCAAGTTTGTCGAATCGGTTACAGCCAAATATGCAGCCGCAAATGCCGGTACCCTCCTATCTCGAAGCGTAGAGACCTCGCTGGTAAAGAGTATCGCTATCCTCAAGAATGCAGGCGCTGAGCTCCTTTCCGGTGGCACCAAAGTTGAAGGCAGCCGATGTGCCGTTGCCAACACTGTCTTGAAAATTACCGGCAATCAGTTCCTTGCCGACCCGCACGTATTTCAAACGGAGGCGTTCGGCAATGCCGTGTTGATGGTCATTTGCGCTGACATCCAACAACTTGGACAAGCAATCGAGCATTTGGAAGGTAACTTGACGGGCTCAATTTATTCGGACTCTCAGGGAAGCGACGAAGCGGACTATAACTCCATTGCCGCATCCTTGACGCAACGCGTCGGGCGAATCCTCAACGACAAGATGCCGACCGGCGTAGCCGTCAGCCCCGCCATGAATCACGGTGGGCCCTTTCCTGCGACGGGGCACCCCGGCTTTACCGCCGTCGGAATTCCGGCCAGCCTAATTCGTTTTGCCAAGCTAACCTGCTTTGACAGCGTACGAGAAAGTCGAATCCCGATGATCCTGCAAAACGCCAATCCGAACAAGGCTTGGCGACTCGTGGACGGTAATTGGACCAACGGCCCGCTCGCATAGGTTCCCTGATTCCACTATGCAAGACATCGGCGGCTTGTTGCTCGCACTGCTCGGACTCATCCTGGCAGCCATCGGCGGATTTGGTAGCCATCTATTGCTCCATTTCCGCGGGCGAACGCTTGAGGCATACTGCCGACTCAAGGGGAAACGCGAACGGTTTGGCAAGATTCTTGATGAACAAGATGATGCACAGACCGCGTGTAATTACTTGTTCATCCTCGGTAGCAGCATTGCATTGATCTCAGCTGGCGCATGGTTGACGATCCGACTCGAATGGGGGCAAGCACTGGCACAGACTCCCATCCCAATCCAACAACTGATTTCGATCAGTATCATCGCGGCAGCGGTATTGGCTTGCCTTTATTCATGGATACCTAAAATCGTTGTTCGAAACAGCGCGTCGGTCCTTCTTTATCACACCTGGTGGTATTGGCATGCCATCAATGTCCTTTCGCGTCCGTTTCGAACTCTGGAGCATCTGTTTCTGGCTGTAGGGCATCGGCTAAGCGACCGCCGCGTGGAGGACCGTGTCGAGGAAGAGTCGCTAGAAGATGAAGTGCGAAAGATGATCATGGCAGGTGAACGGGACGGCTTGGTAACCCGATCGATGCGGGAAATGATCACAGGCGTGATGAACCTCGACGAGGTTCAAGTATCTCAGATCATGTCTCCCAGGAGCCAGATCGATGCCATCGACATGACCTGGGACTGGGAGCAAGTGACGGATGCGGTTATTTCCTCTGGTCGAACGAGAATGCCAGTCTACGAAGGCTCGCTGGATAACATCGTGGGAATCCTATACGTCAAGGACTTAATGACCTTGCTAAGGAACTCCGAGCAACCCCATGACGCATCGATGATACGCGGTATTTTGCGAGAAACCTGGATGATCCCAGCGACTCGACAGATTGACGAGTTGCTAAAAGACTTTTTGTTGCGAAGAAGTCACATGGCCATCGTTGTGGATGAGTTTCAACAAACACTTGGCGTAGTAACGATCGAGGACGCTCTGGAGCAGATCGTGGGTGAGATTGCAGATGAGCTGGATGTCGATGAAGCGATGCCGATGGTTGTCGAGGATCCAGATGGCGGATTTAGCATCGCAGGGGTGATGGAGGTATCGGCAGCGAATCGACAATTGGCATTGATCCTCCCCGAGTCCGATGAATACGAGACAGTTGCAGGATTAATGGTGTCAACGCTCGGCACCATCCCCAAAGTCGGAGCCAAAGCCAAGATTGGCAAGTATCAACTATCGGTATCGCAAGCCACACCCAGGCAAGTGCAACGTATTCGATTAACCTCCATCGGTCCACTCGCCTAACCATCTACACTGCTACCGATCGTTTAACGACGAGCCAACGACGAGAGCGGTTCACGCCTCTTGTTTAACCCGCGCAGCGGCGATCCCGAGAAACTTGCCCGAAGTCCTTCTTCCGCGCGAGGCGAGTGCCGAACAGGATCATTTTTGTTCCTGTGAATCGGAGTTCGAATTGCCTTCCGTCCGGCCTGCCCGGGCGGAGGCTGTAATTGGCAGCTACTACAATCACCGATGGCTTCATTCTCTCTGTTGGCCTTGTGCCAGCGGAAGCACGTGAGGACCGACATGCTCAAAACGCTGCTACCGCCCGGATAAACCGGACGGAGTGCGGCCAACGTTCCGTTGCCATTCTTGTAGCCTCCAATTGTGATCCCGCTGGCATAAAGCCAATGGAAACCGTCAGTCAAGGCAAGGTTGCATGCATTATCTTGCGAGAGATGACTTTTCCTGCTGCTATCGCTGTATTCGTAATTCAGTTTGGGCAGTTATACTTTGCAGTTATCCGATTTGACCTAACGTGGAAGACCATCCTTTTGTCGTTAGGCGGGCTGGTTTCGATTTGGGGGACACAATTTCGGGCTTCTAGTCTAGTGGGGCGAAACATGGAACTCGATAGTAAAGCAATAGAGCGTGTATGCGAGTTGATGAACGCAAAGACGACAGATCAGAATCACGAAATCGGATTCTCGCTGAACTTCAGCATTGCCGAAAGCAAGTACACCCTTCTTTTCGGTCTACCCGACGACTTGGTCGTTTTGATGCCACCGCAGCCGTTTACAAGACCGAATACTCAATTCGTTTTCCGATGCAACAGCATTGAGATTCATACGAAGTCAAAAGCAGAGGGTTACATGCTTTGCTTCACCGATGAACGCGACGGGCTGACGAATGCCCGACTGCTCATTGCAGGTGATGAAAACGGCCCGACAGATTTTCGGTTCATTTCAATCGAAGGAAGTGGCTCAAAGTTCCAGTTTCCTGAACAATTGTAAAATACGAACTAAGCAAGTACATCCCGCCAATCCACGGCGTTTCGCGGCGAGCCAACGGCAAGAGCGACGCATGTCTAGCTCGCCATCCCGCACGTCCATCCTTGAAACAAATAAGCTCCTTCCATTGTTCGATGCGTTTGAAGAGTTTATAAAGCACGAAGAAGCCCACGTACCCCCCGGAGAAGTCTCATGAAACGTGTTACTGGAATAGGCGGCGTTTTTTTAAAGGCAAATGATACGAAAACACTTAGCGAGTGGTATCGGACGCACCACGGACACAACACGGAGGAATGGGGAGGTATGGCCTTCAGTTGGGTCACACCCGACAATCCGACTGGCACCGGCAGTACGATTTGGAACCCATTCCCCGAGGACACTACTTACTTCGGGCCAAGCACCAACCGCTTCATGATCAACTTCCGCGTTCATGACCTTCATACGCTTCTTGCGGCACTGCGGGCCGAGGGCTGCGACGTTGACCCGAAAGTCGACGAATCTGAATACGGAAAGTTCGGTTGGGTCCATGACCCAGAGGGCAACCTTATCGAACTCTGGCAACCACCTGAGGGTCATTGATGTGTATCGTACGGCAGCAAGAGTTCGATGTTGCCTTACATGAGCGCCGATGCACAAATAATTTTGTTCTTCAAGACGACGCAATCGCATTATTCAGGCTGGAGAACTGAGCATGGATATCTAGGATTTGTCGGATGATCTTCGATCCAACCTGCGATTAGGAGAAGTCACTCGGGAGATCATTGGGCGTGCGTTCGAAGTTAACAACGAGTCGGCAACCGATTGAATCATCCTGCACATTTTGTCCATCAATGTTCTTTCATTTTGTACCGACACTTATGCATAAGTGCCTATTGCTCTCTGCGGGCGACAGTTTTCAACTACCAACTACCACAACAATCTCTCCCTCAAGCAGAATATCGCACCAGCCCGGCTCACTCCAATCCACTGTCGGCAATCGGGTTTCACTGCTGCCCAAAACAACTCGAAGCGATGCTGACTCCGGTCGCGGTTCATCAAACTCAGCAAGTCGAAATCGGAGCTCGCATGGGGTCGCCTGTCGGTCGAGCACCACCCAGAGTCGGTTGCGGACGAGCACTCGGTTTCCCACTGTCAGCTGAAACAACCGACAGTGGCCAGGCGTGAACCGAATGCGGTCCGCATTCCACCATTCGCGAATCCATCGAAACATGGCTAGTATGGTTCTGTCAGGTTTGCGAGTCGTTTACTTGCAACTTAAGCCTCTCTAGTTCTAGGCTCAACGTTCGATCGCGTTCCTGCACTTCAAACTTGCGTTCAAGCTCCGATGTTTCTAGATCGTTGCCATCCATGCGATCCCAGGCTTCCACGATAGATTCTTGCCGTTCGACTTTTTGTTCCAGACGGTTGAACTGAGCGAACGCAGACTGGCTACCAGCTCGGTCAATCGCACCATTGATCTTTTGGGTCGAGTTGGCTCGGGCCATCCGAGCCATCAGCAGCGTCTTCTTTTGCTTGGCTTGACGAATCTTGTCTTCTAAATCGCGTACCGCTGTTTGAAGCTTTGTGACTTCCGCCAACTGTGTTGCGTGCTGAGCCGTGTATTGCTCAAACCGTTCCGAAAGGATTAACTTTTGGTTTAAGGCCGCCTTGGCACTGGCCTCATCGCCACGCTTCATGGAGGCCATGGCTCGTTCTGCCCACTTTTGCAATTCCACTTGTTCGCGTTCCGTACGCTTTCGCATCTGGATTTCATCCGCGATCGCTTCCGCAACGCTAGAGCGCACGCTGCAAAGCTCTTCATCCATATCGATGATCAATTGATGCAGCATTCGCTCAGGGTCCTCAACCTTTTCTCGCAACGCTGTAATGCTAGACCTCATCACCAAACTAAACTGTGATAACCAAGCCATAATCTTGTAACCTTTCCAAGTTTGAAACAAACACAAACAAAACAACGAAATCGATTCGAGTGCGCCCAAGGGAACGTACCTACTAGTTCCACGTAGCCAGTTCCGCCGACAGCAGTCGGATCTTGGCCAGCACATTCGCGCGGTGGTTCTCACACAGGGCTGCCAAAGCGATCACCGCAACTCCTAAGCCGACACCGCCTACCCACAACATTACCCCATTGTCCATTGAGGACTGAATCAGCATGCCAGCAAGGTCCGCAAAGAGAAAAGCCGTGCCTGTATACATGAGGACTCGAATCCGTAATCCGATCGCCAGCAAGATGACTAGTACGCAAAGAACCATCAAAGAAAACAGGTGCAACCAACCCGTATCCAGCATCCCGAACACAGGCGAGACGAGGATGACCAAAGCACCAACGTACCGGAGAGGATCCTGAGCCTTCTTTGGCATCTCTTTTTTGAGTAGCTCGACTATTCCTAGAATCGAAAGTCCAACCGGAACGCAGTAGTATTGAGGGTCAGTGAATCCGTTAGTGAACCACAGCAGGGCCAGACCAACATTGAGAATCGTGGCCGCAAGTAGGATGTAAAATCTTTTGCCGGTGCTTAGCCCGTGAAAAAAATACAATGCTCCTGAGCCAAGCAACGCCAAGGTGTTAAGTGATTGCGATACAGCGCCTCTGACTTCGTACTGGAATGGAGAAGCTGCGTTGATTTCGAATGCAATGGACAGCAAGGCAGCGATTCCTGGAGCTGTCAACCCGATGATCGATAGCGGATTTGCAAAGCAACGAAAACTCTCCCGACTAGCAATCACTTTGGTCAACCAAAGACATAAGGCGGCAAATACAACCAAAGGCAACTGTATCCATCCGGTACTCAAGGCAATCCATCCATGTGCCCATCCCCAAACAGCCACTAAAGAGACTGTTCCGATCGCAAACCATGCTCGCACTTCCGATCGACGGCGAATGGCTGTTAGCACTTCAGTACCGATTGCGATTGCGATACCGAAGAAAACCAGCGACTGAGCCGAAGCGGGTGCATTGCCGCACAAAACCGCAACAACAAAGTCAATCGCAGCAACGAGCCTTAGGTTCATTCCCCACCATTCTGACCCTCGCACACTGATCCTCCTCAAGTCCACATCCGACACTAGTATGCTCAGCGTTAAGGCGGGAAACATCGCTGCAGTAATCGCCAGGATCTCGGTAGTAGAATACGGCTGAAACACCCAGCCTTGTGCACCGGCTAACGTTGCAACCAAAAGCAGCGCATGAACGTTGCACAGTATCGCGATGAACATGCGTTCGCCAGGTAGACGAATGTTGCCGCGTGCCACCAAAAGCGTTGCGACCGCGATGGCCACCGCAACCCGAATGGGAATCGACAAGTAGACAAATCCTACGATGGCAATTCCACTTAGCCAGACCCGACTGATCAAACACGCAATCCCAAAATGTACTTTGTCATGAAAGTGCAGCGCAATGCAGATGATCGATGCGGTGCATACCCAAATGACCGGTGCCCACTCTTGCATTAACGACGGCCAGACAGAAACAAAGATGGACGAAGCGTACACAGGGCCAACGACGGCTAGAGCACCAGCGGCCAACCGACTGCGGAGGAGAATCGCATTCGCAATCAACCATGCAACTATGACAGCAGACGCAAAATGCATTTGCACACCTTGGCCCCACAGAACGGTCACCAGCACAGCGTTCGGAGCATACCAGACCAGCCCAAGCGAAATGGCAACGCAAGTGCCCAAGTCGCTGGCTGCAAGCGTGTGGCATAACGCCCATCTCCATAGCCGATGAAGTGTATTTGATGACGGTGTCTCGCTTTTGGCGACTAAGAGGTTTGAAACGTCCAACCCGAACGATCTCCGAAGTTGATTGACGTTTTGGGAGTTCCGCGGACCCTTGCGAATAAATAGGAGTCCAGCAATCGACGAGCTCGCCGCGACCATTACGACGGTGTCCGTGATAGCCATCCAAGACACTCCCAAGCAGTTGGCATAACTCACGCCGCAGAAGGCAGGCAGAATTGTTGTTGCAGAGGCGGCGACGTAATGCTGTGTTCGATACGTGATTAGTGCCAAGGCCAAGAGTAGCGAGACATCTATGCAAGCACTTACGGGATTCGAATAGTCTACTGGCGTCGAAGCCAAGAGCAGCATACGCATACTCGCGAGTGATGCCAACATTGCTAAGCCCAGATTGTTGGCGACGGCGATCGGGTGGTTTTGGCTATCAACGAACAGCAGGGAACTTCGATTCTCTGGCAAAGGAATTGACAGCAAGAGCCTATCCACAGCCTTTGAAATGTACAGCAACGCTCCCATCGCAATTAAGCTTACCGCGGTCCACTCAAACGCAATGTCCCAGTGGAACATTGCGTTGGCAAACGGCACCCAGCAACTGGCGCACACCACCGCTGCACCGAGGGTTCCGATCGCGTAACGTCGATCACGAAAGGCGATTGCATAAGCGAGAAAGCACAAGATGTTTATGGCAGAGACGATAAACGCTGCCTTGATGTTCAACATGGAGCTGCCCCAGAGTATCACCGACACACCTGTGGTAAACAGCTGGATAGGGTGGCTCATGTCGAAACGACGTTTTTTGCTCAACCAGCAGCTTACGCATGTGAGCAATCCCAACAGCGGTAAGTACGTGACCCCATAGAAAGCCAACGGCAATTTCTTTTCGTTGACGGCGAATTCTGCTCCCGCTTTTAAGAGCGGTACCAATCCGGAGAACAATGTCGGTGCGCATTGGTAAGTGACCGTGAGCAGAACCAAGGCAAGAGCCGTGAACGACCAATGGCGAGTATCATACGCGATGCCAATCATCAGGGCCGATGCAACAAACGCCGTAGGCACAACCGCTTTGGTTGTCACTCCAATGAGTCGAAACCCGTAGAAAGAGACAATCACACCGGCGATGGCCAGCAGCACTCCGACGAACAGCGGCAACGCAATACTCCAAGGCAAGGGACGTACGAGGTCGCCCGTCCTCGTCCTAAATACCGAAGCGATGGTTCTGGTCGTGGCTAAAACGGTTGCGGCCAACATGACCATGGCAAAGCCAAACCACTGCGTGGGCATGGTTGCCGCCTTGGTGCTGCAAAGCATGAGAAACTGAGCGCCTAGAAGCACGATTGGAAAGAATCCGAAAACGCGAGGTATTCGATGTTCTTCGGCCAACCAAAATACGTGGCGATTGACCTTGATCACACCGACAGTCATCACGGCCCAAAAGGTTGCAACACAGGCAAGAGAGAGTATGGGCGAAGCTATGGCCGGCAGGATGCCGACAACGGCCAATAGCGTGTAGCAAACCCAAAAAGTCACTTGGTGACCTCTCAAGAAGTGGTGGAAAATGTTTCGGCTAGCGACGAAGAGAAGGGCAGCAGCAGGTACGAACAGAACGGCGATTTCGACCGCAATGGGTATACCGCTGGTGCTCGTCTGGGTTGCGACCCAACTCAGACCGAATAGGAGCACCGGCATGAGGAGAATGCATAAACCACGAAGAACATTTCCCGTTGCTTTTAGTCCAAGGCGCCGATCGGCAACTTCCGCAAAAATGTAGATCGCAGCGCTGTACCCGAGCATCGCCAAGTACTTGACGGCGGCAGACCAGTGGGACCATTTGCTTGTTACCAGCATCAGCGAGGAGCCCAAAACCAGGGCTGAACCGACGATCAACATCCATTTTATGTTTGCCGGTTGAAAGAAACTGTCAACGAATCGCTCTAGGCCAGACCGCGTGGGATGTTCGTGAACCACCGGATTGGATTGTCGTTCGTGCCCGTGTTCGTGTTCTATTTGACGATCGGTCGTCAGTTGAGTCGCCATCGCTTGATCCCTCGGTTCAAGTTCCGGACCGCAGCTTGACCAGGTGCGTTTGGAAATCCGAAATCTTTGGTGCGAGGCCACATATACATTTGGCGTACCAAACCAGCGATGCATAGAAGCGATGTTTCTGAAACCCAATGAAAAGACGGGTTTTGCGGTTTACTGATTCGTGCCGCGGACCGTGAGGCGATCGCAAAGATGCAGTGTGGGAACTGCGGGGTAACGCAGGTGCAAAACTGCATGACTCGAAAAAGCCCGTTAGAATTCAATTTCCACCGGGCAAAATTCTTAGCGAATCAACCTACCCAGGCCAACGGGTCGCTGGCCTTGCCTATACGAACCCATGAGCAGTTGGCCCTGAGCAAATTAAGTCACAATCACTCGGTGCCGTTTTTCCGCAAACGAGGGGCCTCCTGGCTTGCAATACTCGTTGAAACGACTTTGGGTTTACCGTTGTTGGAGACATTAGTTCGTGAAAATCGGGGCTCTACCAGGCAAACGCATTCGAAAATTCGCTATCATCCTTCTGGATCAGTCGAAAGGGATTTCAACACACCCAGCATCAGGTTCGAACCAACCATCCCGCTGCGTTGGCGATAGAGTCAAACAACCAAACTAAAGGGCAAAACAGACATGCCAGCCTACGAGATTGAAAAGTCGATTTTTATTCAAGCTTCGCCGGAACGAGTGTTTGAAGTCGTGTCGGATTATCGAACTTGGACAACATGGTCACCATGGCTCATCTCGGAACCCACAGCCACCGTAACCATCTCGCAGGAGGCCGCCTCCGTTGGCTCACTCTATGCTTGGCATGGGCAAGTGACAGGTCAGGGTGAGCTAGAGCACAAGCGACTTGTGCCGGGCCAACTTGTTGAGGATGAACTTAGGTTTCTCAAGCCGTTCAAGTCAACTTGCAAAACGTCGTTCAAGTTGACTCAAGAAGGTACTGGAACTCGCCTGACATGGGAAATGAAAGGCGCGCTACCATGGTTCTTGTTTTGGATGGTACCCATGATGAAGACGTTTATCGGCATGGACTACCAGCGAGGACTGAACATGATCAAGGAGTGGATCGAAACAGGAGCCATTGCATCGAAGACCATTGTTCATGGCACAGAGAAAGTTGCTGCCTTAAGAATGGCGGGCATCGCCAGCAAGTGCAACATCGACGATGTGAGCGAATCCATGGAACGGGCATTCGAACAGGCACAAGCAGAGTTTCGCAAGGCAGGTCTAGCCATGGATAAGGGAATGATCTCCGTCTACACCAAGTTCCGAATCAAAGAAGCTGGGTTTGACTACATCAGTGGCTATTTGATAGGCGACGATGCCGTTGTTCCCTCGTCCTCTCAGCTAAAGACCTGGGCCTTGCCAACATGCAATGCATTTCGTGTCGAGCATGTCGGTGCTTATCGCCATCTTGGAAATGGTTGGAGTGTTGCCAACCAATTGTGCCGCCACCAAAAATTAAAGCAGCAACGACTAGGCACTTTCGAGATCTACCGTAGCACGCCAGCCGATGTGCAGGAGCAAGAGATCAAGACAGACATCTACTTGCCACTCCGCAAGTGATATTAGGCAACGGTTTTAACGAATCGAAATGGCACCCCCACCCTGGCCGAGCAAGAAAGAGAACGCGATTGCGTTCGAAAACGCAAAGCGTTGATCTGACTCAGCCAGAGTGCTTTCGTCGCCGCTCGCATCACGATGGAGTTGCTGGTAGACTCTGTAACGCATTTTGTGGAATGGATGTCTATTGCATCAGTACTTTGTCGCCCTAATGGATGATGGTGAGTGGATTCGGATCGCAGTTTGACAGTCATGGAGGAGATTGAATTGATGGCACTGCTGTTCCTGCATGGAATGGCATTGGCGTCCTGGTTTGTACCGCTGGGAAGAATTCTCGATTCGGCTGGCTTAGATTCGATTAAACCGATGGCTTTCGCGGCTTCCGCCATTGCAGCCATCCTGTCGCCGCTCTTTTTTGGTGCTATGGCGGATCGGTCTGTTGCGCCACCGAAAGTTTTGCGCTGGATCAGTTTTGCGACGGCCTTGCTGGTCTGCTTGATTGCGTGCGCGATCGAGGCCCAAGCATCTAGCTGGACGATTTTGTTATTGATTCAGGTGCAGGCATTGTTTTGCAGTCCGACGTCTAGCCTTGCCGGTTCAATTGTCTTTTCCAGACTGGTTCGGTCCAAGCGTCAGTTTGGGACGATACGGGCGTTGGGCACGGTGGGGTGGATGGTCGGTTGTTGGACCACCAGCTTTCTGGAGTTGGATGCGAGTCCGAGGGCATTTTACGTGAGTAGTTTCCTGTGGATTGCATTGGGAGCGTTCACGCTTCGGGTACCTAGTCAGGCGTTCAGCAATTTGGGAACTCAGCCAATAACGCTACGTGAACGATTTGGATGGGACGCGTTGAGTCTGCTGCGAGATCATGACCATCGGGTTGTTTTCATCACGGCAGCATTGATCGCAATTCCTTTTGCAGCCTTCTATCCGTTTACTCCAGCGCATTTGGCGGAATTGGGGATGGAACGAACTAGCGCATGGATGTCGCTTGGGCAAGTCACTGAAGTGGTCGCACTGGTTGGTATGGGCGCGATTCTCCAGCGATGGCCGTTTAAATGGGTCGTTGCGACGGGTATTGGTTTTGGAGTACTCCGATACGCTCTTTACGCAACCAACACAACTCCTTTGGTGTTGCTCGGATTGTTTCTCCATGGCATGGCATTCACGTTTACTTACGTAAGTACTCAAATCTATCTTGCAGAACGCATTGAATCGAGATGGCGCACGCGCGCTCAGGCTTTGCTGAGTTTGATGACTGGTGGACTCGGGAACCTAACGGGTTATTTGTGGTGTGGCGCATGGCTTGGTATGTGTACGTCTGAAGGAGGCGTAGATTGGAGTCTCTACTGGAGCGGTTTAGGTGGATTGGTTTTGTTGGTGCTCCTCTACTTCTCGGTAAGCTACCATGGCAGCCAAACGGATTCCAAGGACTTGGTCAAATAGCGAACGGCGACGGCTTGCACCGGACGCGAACACGACCGGTTGTTTTAAGCACGCATGGATACGTCTGCGTGCAAAATGAATGATCATTAATGGACGAGAGGCCGTCGAACGCACAGCCGAGGATTTACTATATGTTTTCGCCAAACAGAAGGTTGGCTCGACGATCATCTGGTAAATCCTAAATATCCATGTTGGGTTCTCCACCTGGATAATGCGATTGGTCGACTTGATGTACCCGACCAATTGTGTTTAGGTGCTTACCCGCCGCAATCGTTTTGCATCCTGGTTCGACGTGTTCTACAATCACGATCGGTAATCGCTAGCCTGCTAGTCGCCTCAGCAATCTAATCGAGGAAAACAGGACGATGAATCGATCGCCTAGAGTCCCCAAATCCAGCGCCCTCCTAGTAAGATGCTCATGGTTCGTGTTTTTTTGCACTATTTACGTGGGTATTCCGTTTCCTACGTCACATGCCAAGGACTCGGACTCGCACAATCGCGAGGCTATCAATATTCTTGCGCGACACTGCACTCGCTGTCATGGACCGGACAAACAAGAAGCCGGCTTGCGACTGGACAATGCAAGCGGTTGGCAACTCGGTGGCGATAGCGGTCCACCGTTCGTTGCGCACAGTAGCCAAAAGTCTTCGTTGATCCAACTCGTTCGAGGTGTCGGCGATAGCGTCATGCCACCGGAAGGGGCGAGATTGACCTCCGACGAGGTGCAAGTGTTAGTTGACTGGATTGACCGAGGCGCTGTCTGGCCCCATGAGGACTCCCAATCGGAAGGAATACGAAGTTCGGCTTCGCATTGGTCGTTCCAACCTATTAAGCGACCCAGTGTTCCTTCCGTTCAGCGCGACGAATGGACTCGCAATGAAATCGATTCCTTTGTCCTCTCTCGTTTGGAACGGGAGAAAATGTCTCCTGCGTCAGAAGCCGACCGGCCAACTCTCGTGCGACGCTTGAGCTTCGATCTGCGAGGGTTGCCACCCACCTCGGAGGAAGTTGCAGATTTCATGGAGGACCAGCAGGCGAATGTGTACGAGCGGCTTGTCGAAAAGTTTTTGGCGTCTCCGGAATTTGGTGAACGGTGGGCCCGGCATTGGTTGGACCGTACACAATTCGCAGAGAGCAGTGGTTGCGTGATCGACCTTGCTCGACCGTACGCCTGGCGTTGGCGAGACTGGGTTGTGTCGTCCATCAATGATGACTTGCCTTTCGACGAATTTACACGACAGCAATTGGCGGGTGACTTGCTCCTCAATGCAACGGCCAACACGCGCGTCGCAACAGGATACTTGCGGAATGCTTTGACAAACCACGAGGCAGGAATCGACTTGGAAGCCGAACACGCAAAAACAACGGTCGATCGAACCTCAATGACGGGCGCCGCTTGGCTTGGATTGACAATGGGATGCGCGGAATGCCACTCACACAAGTACGATCCCATTACCCAACGCGACTTTTATTCCATGTATGCGTTCTTCGATCGCTTGGAGGATCGAGACATCGACAGTCCCACCGTGGACGCCTCAAATCAAGTCGCAGAAGGGAGTATGGAACTCTCGCGAGCTCGGGCCGCCTACGTTGCTTCGCCTGCTCAAGGGCAACTCGAATGGGAGAGTCGCGTCAAGACGTTAGACGACATCTGGCTTGTGCCGCGAGAATTCGATACGAGGAGCTTGCGTTCACTTGGGTTCGCTATGGTGCACCCGAAAGCCGACGGTTCATTGACCGTGGATGGTCGCTTGCGAAGCAAGGATGACCATTACCTCACTTTTGAGCCTGACATTTCGGAAGTCAAAGCAGTCCGAATCGAATTGCTCGCGGACCAAGACCGGTTTCACCAGGGACCAGGACGTGGCCAAAATGGCGATTGCATTCTATCTGGCATCTCGATGTCCACCGCTCCGATCGATCGACAGAACGAGATACGGTCTGCTACGTTTCAACGGATCGAAACGGATTATTGCCAATCCGGATATAGCCCGAACGATACGCTCAGTGAAACCGAGGAGGTAAAGAACAAGGGCTGGAGTGTGGATCACAAAGGCCTCTCGCACGCCGCAGTCTTTACGTTAGATCCTCCGCTCAACTGCAAAGACAGCAACGTCGCACTTCGACTTCATTTCCTCACAGGAGATGGTCGTACACCAGCTCGATTCCGCATCGCAGTGACCGATGCATCGATCGATGGCTTGGTTGGCCAGGCGATACCAGCGGACATTCGTGAGTGCGTTGCAAAGCCGTATTCGGAACGCAGTGATTTCGAAAAAGCATCGATCAAGCGATACTATCATAGTATCCACGATCCGGAAAACACTGCGTTAATGCAATGGAATCGGGTCTTGAAAGCAGTTGCCGACGTTACTAATTCGCGAGGTGCAGAAACGGTTCAGGAAGCTTGGCGGCCACGGGAAACATTCGTACATGTTCGGGGCGACTTTCATCGACGAGGCAACCGCGTGGAGCCGGGTATCCCCGCCGTCTTCAACTCTAGAGAAGCGATGCCAGCGAATTGGTCGCGATTGGATTTGGCAGATTGGATTGCAAGTACATCCAACCCGCTTACGGCTCGAGTTGCGGTTAATAGCGTTTGGCAAGCGTTGTTCGGTGCCGGTTTGGTTCGAACTCCCGGCGATTTTGGTCGACAGGGTGAGCCACCGACGCATCCAGAGCTTTTGGATTGGTTGGCGGATGAGTTTATGCGACGGGGCTTGAGTCGCAAGGAGTTGATCCGTCACATCGTTTGCTCAGCTACCTACCGTCAAAGTTCGATCGCAATGGAAACGGCATCGCGCGATCCTCAAAATCTGCTGTTGGCCCGACAAAATCGGTTCCGGCTCGATGCAGAATCGGTTCGCGATTGCATCCTGCATCGTTCTGGCATGCTGATCTCGCAATTGGGTGGACCAAGCTATCGCGAACCCCAACCTGACGAGGAACCGACCGAGGATTGGGAGCGAGCTACGATACCCGTTTCAGAGTCGGCACAGTTTCGTCGCGGCCTGTATGTTGCAACAAAGAGAACGGTGCCGGATGCTATGCTTTCTACCTTCGATGCCCCAGATGGCGCTACGGTTTGCCCACTCAGGCAACGAACCAATACACCTTTGCAGGCCATGACTCTTTTAAACGATCCACTGTTTGTCAAAGCCGCCAGTGCGCTATCGAAACACTCGCAACATCCAATATCACTAGCACCAGAGCAACGAATCGTCCGACTTTGGTCTCACTGCCTGGGGAGATCGCCAACGCCAAACGAAGTCCAAGTGCTCGAGGATCTTTATCAACACCTTGCTGCAGAGAAAGCGTCGCGAACATTGGATACGACGGACAGCCTTGATGTTTGGTTTGTCATGACTCGAACAATTTTGAATCTTGATGAGATGGTGACGCGAGAATGAGCGTGCGAGAGAGGATTCAACATGTTTGATCGTCGATGCCTACTGTCTAATGCCTTGCGCGGAGTGAGTGGACTCGCTTTGGCTTCGATGTTGGCTGAAGACGGGTTACTGGCAATGCAGGACCCGGTCGGCGAAAACGGATCCTTGTTGGACAAGTCGCATTTTGCAGCCAAAGCCAAGCACTGCATTTTTTTCTTTATGTGGGGCGCTCCGAGCCAAATCGACTTGTTCGATCCCAAGCCGATATTGACAAAGCATCATGGGGAGTCCATTCCAGAGGCGATTGCCAAAGATGCTAACTTTGCGTTCGTTCAAAAGGAGACGGCGCGATTACAAGGATCGCCGTTCCAGTTTCAATCGCACGGACAGTCCGGCATCGAACTGTCTGAGTTGTTGCCCAATTTGCGGCGATGTGTGGATGAGATGACCGTGGTGCGAACGACGCACACCGATTCGTTCAATCACCGCCCTGGCCAGATTTTGATGAACACAGGATTTCCTCGCCTGGGCCGACCTTCGCTTGGGTCCTGGCTTCAGTATGGTCTTGGCAGTTCCTCTCGCGATCTACCGGGATTTGTGGTGTTGCGTTCTGGAACCGAAGTCGACGGGGGTTCCTCAAATTGGTCGAGTGGTTTTCTTCCCTCAATTCACCAAGGAGTTGCCTTAAGACGTGACGGGCCACCGATTTTGAATTTGGAGAATCCCGCTGGAGTTACTAGTTCCGCTCACCGGCACAGCTTGGATGCCATCAACAAGCTGAATGAGATCCGTCGTGCCGAGTTCAAGGATGATGAGATCGCCGCGAGAATTGCCAACTATGAACTTGCATTTCGGATGCAATCGTCTGCACCGGAGCTATCTGATTTATCGAGGGAGTCCGAGTTCACACACAAAGCCTACGGCATCAACCGGGACGATGTCGATGAACGCAATTTTGCAAAGAACTGCCTTTTGGCCAGACGGTTGGTCGAGCGGGGAGTTCGTTTTGTGAACATCTACTTGGGAAGCTGGGACGCACACATGAATCTCAATGAGAACCACAAACGGTTGTGCAAAGTGGCGGACCAACCGATTGCGGCGTTGTTGGAAGATCTTAAGTCTCGCGGAATGCTTGATTCGACTTTAGTGGTTTGGGCAGGCGAGTTTGGAAGAACGCCAGTGGGCGAGAATCGCAATCAGGACTCGAACGCGACGGGTCGAGATCATCATCCAAACGCCTTCACGACATGGTTGGCCGGAGGGGGCGTCAAGGCGGGGGCAGTGGTTGGCCAAACGGACGAGCTCGGGTGGAACATTGTTTCGGATCCAATGCACGTCAACGATCTCCAAGCGACGCTCTTGCACTTGTTCGGACTCGACCACAAGCGGCTAATCTATCGATACCAAGGCCGCGATTTCCGACTAACGGATGTCGCGGGCAGGGTTATCGAAAAAATCCTAGCCAAGTCGCCCCGGTTTGGGTGACGTTTGGGTGATCGGAGCGACTTGGTACGACACCTTCTCACGCCTGCTCAGAAGGCGCAGTCGACTCAAGCGATCAACGTTATGCATGATGTCGACACCAAAACGCGAACACCGCGATTCGGAGGATCGAAATGCGGGGGTTGAACATGTTTTGACAGTCAACATGCCTATACCAATATCCTCAGTTCGAACGATTCGAATTAGGCGTCGAATGGATGGACGTTGTCGACGAGGTTCTGATGGTAAGTGTATGTAACGAATGGCACTGTTTGCTTGGGTTAAGTCGTTCTGTTCAAACGAGTTATCGTTCTGCTCTAGTCGCTTTCGTAGATCATTTCTAGGCTGGCTCATTCTCTTATACTGGTTTCTTCTCAGTTTCACTACCCTAGGCTCAAAACGTCCGGGGCGATCGTCAATGATGCACTGGCCGATCGCTTTTAGCATTTCCTGGCAGTAGTGCTCAAGCAGGTCTCCATCCTCTATCTGATATGCCGCCTGCCAGCTAGGACCTGTCCGTGGATACGGCACCACCTCATGGTTATGTCCAAATCGTTAGGCCGCGTGCTCGCAACTAATGCCAACATGCAAGCAAAATCGGACTTTCACAGAGGGGAGATAGTCATCGACCTCGCGAAGTCAGCTTACGAAACAGTTCAATTTGCGCCCGTTAAGAGCTTACAGGCTATAATTCCTCGATCGACGGTGGTAGATAGTAGAGTATTCGATTCCTCCAAGGGTGACTAAGTTGTTATGTAAGGTGACATCTTCGGATTTGGCAAGCTAAAGCTGGAAGTTAGAACCATGGGCGTTTTGCCTAGCTACCGATTCTCCCTGACGCAACTGATGGGAGTTGTCTCACTCGTGGCCTTTCTGCTTGCCATTGTACTGCCCGCAAGGTACGCGAACCTGAACGGTGACGTGCACTGTGTAAGCTTTTCCCCGAATGCGAAACTGTTGGCGACGGGAAGCGAGGATGGCGTAGTCAGGCTGTGGGACACTGTTAGCCAGCAGCACCGTTCTCTCACTGGACATACCAACATAGTTCGTTCCTTAGCTTTTGCCCCAGACGGAAAGACCCTCGCGTCGGGCAGTTTAGACCAGACGGTCAGGCTCTGGGATATGGCGACGGGAAAAGTACGGATGACCCTTCGCGGCCACTCATGTGCAAACGCGGTTTCATTCTCCCCCGACGGTAAACTCTTGGCAGTGGGCGACTGCTTTAGTAATACGGTTTTTGTTTGGAATGTTGACTCCCAAAAAATCATCGCAACTCTGGTGGGACACGCAGATTCCGTGAACTCCGTTTCCTTCGCTCCGAATGGAAAAACCTTGGCTTCAGCAAGCGAGGACGGAACGGTCAAGTTGTGGGACGCGGAAGCTTGGACTCAGCGCACGAGCCTCAACGTAATTGATTCGGTAACGTCTATCGCCTTTTCCCCAGACGGAAAAATGCTCGCGGTCGCAACGGAATTCGAAGGTGTCAAGATTTGGAACGCGGTAGGTGCTTTTGAACTAGCTACACTGCGAGGCTCACCAGAGCGCCTCACATCAGTTGCGTTTTCCCCGGATGGAGAATTGCTGGCAACAGGAAGCGCGACCGACCACATTCACATGATTTATCCAGGAAATGTACGATTTACCCGATCGCAGCGTACATCCTTTGTGGGTGCGAAGTTGTGGGATGTAACCACCCGCGAAGAACGAACGAGCTTCCCCAATCGTACGACTGTTTGGTCAGTCGCATTCTCCGCCGATGGCAGTTCATTGGTTGCTGGCAGCGAAAACTGGGTTACAAGAGTTTGGGACCTGCGGAGTGGCCTGGAAAAATTGCGGCTCGTCGCTCGCAGGCCGGTACCTTGGGTAATGTGGTATCTCGCAATCGGATTGATTGCTGCGTGGCTGGTAATGCGGACTTTGACGAAAAAAAAAACGCAGTAGACAGGGTCAAGGGTGAGTCAATTACGGCGCAAAATGCCAACGACTTACCTGCAGCTAGATAGCGAATCTAGGAACCTAGGAATCTAGGTGTCTGGCACGTGTATGTCACCTATTGCTGCAACTCTTGCAGCAACCAAGCTTTGGCATACACTCAGTAACGTTGAGCGGTCCGCTCAAAGACGCCTAATGCAATGGCCGTTTCGGCTGCCGATAAACCGGCAAAGTACCGCAATTCGACCACCTTGGCGGCTGGCGGTGTGCCGGAGAATTACTCGTTCGTCCTTAGACACGATTGTTTTGCATGATCCATCCGCAATTCGATGCCTACACTAAAGAGCTATGCGAACTAATCGAATATGGAAGCGAAGCCATCGAGTCTTTTC
>JANMNR010000384.1:0-17903 GCA_031368325.1 Pirellula sp. | reverse complement strand
GTGACGGCGAGTGGAACGACCTGCGAATTCGCTCGGGGCTGCGATTCGAGTATTTGCCGAAATTCCCGATTCCCCCTCTCCTCCTCCGTTCTGCTTTCCGTTTAAGAAGTTTACGATCACCAAAACATCAAGCGGGGTAAGGAAGCCATCACCATCTGCATCTAAATCGCTTTGGTCCAGAGTCGAAGCAGGTCGAGGATCTGGCAACCTGCCAAGTTGTTTTGCATTGATTGCATTGATGACGATGAGCACGTCCCGCGGATCGACCAGACTACCTTCATCCGGTTTGCTCCTGTCCACATTCAAAGCGTTCAGCCTGTTTTGCCAAGGTCTGGGGTTTGCAATTCGAGTCACATTGACCGAAAGCTGATACGTCGAGGGATTCTCGCCAACTTCTGTTGCAATAATTGGGATAACCATGGAGATTGGATCGGACTCTGTTACGGCCCTTCTTGCAGCGAGCACCAGTCGGCCATTCTCGATCACAAAGCGATCGTCAAGAGACTGTACTGTATAGCGTTGGCTTATATCTTGATCCGCTATGGTGATCGGGCCAAGGTCGAGCCCCGAGATATTCGAGAGCAAAGACGATGATGCCACACTGGCACTGCTTGGAGCATCGTTTGCGTCAGTGATGTTGACGAGGATGCTTTTTTCTTCGAACAGACCGCCCGTGTCCGTTACGCTTACAAACACTGTGCTGGTGTTGCTCTGCTCAAAATCAAATATGCCGTTTCGGGTTAGCGACAGTGCACCGGTTGCCGGATGAATTGAAAATCGGGACTCGGTTGAACGCAACGAAAATGTGAGCGATTGCCGGATATCTTGATCGCTCGCTTGGATTGTAGAGAACACGACGTTCGGTTGTTGTTTTTCGGAAACCGAAATGGAGTTGGTCAAAATGGTAGGCGCAAACTCGTTCACATCTTCTACGACGACATTGACGGACGACGAAGTAGTCAATTGGGGTAATCCGCTATCGAATGCTTCAACAAAAAACTGGTATGCATTGGCGTTTTCGAAATCCAGGGTCGCTCCCGCAACCAGGGATACTCGGCCAGTCTCTTGGTTCAATGAGAAATTCTTGGGCGCAGAGCCTACAAAACGATATTGCACGCGATCTGCTGTATCGCCATCTGTCGCAAACAGGGTCCCGACCGAGGCGGTCGATGGTATGTTCTCCGGTACTCGGAACGTAATTGGGCGTAGTGATGGCGCAAATTCATTCACGTCCAGCACATTGATTTGGATCGTCTTGTCTAAGTAGCGTGGCGGGCTGCCCGAGTCGCTAGCGCGGATGGTCAGGTCAATTGTTGCTCCTTGCTCGTAGTCGAACGATCGACCAGATGCAACGAACAATTGGTTACCGATAAGGGCGAACTCTGAGTCTGCGTTCGGAAACGAGTAAACAATCGTATCAATGCCATCCGGATCGGTAGCAAAGAGAGTTCCAATCAAGACTCCTTTGGCATTCTCGACTACGGTATCTCCAACCAGATTAATGGCCGTTGGTGTGTCGTTTACGTTCAGAATCGAGAGTGTGAAGGTTACCGTCGCTGAGGCACCAAAGGAATCGGTGGCTACAACAGCAAACTCGTAGTTGCCTACTTGATCATTGGTCGGCAGGCCGCGTAGATTGCCTGATACCGGATCGAACGTCAGCCAAGCGGGAATGTTTTGTCCATTGCTTTGGGACAAAGTCAGACGTAATACCACGTCATCAACGTCATTGAACCAAGTGTTGGTCGGAATGACAAACGAAAACAAACTATCCTCAAGCGATTCAAGAGTTTGTTGTGTGACCAAGGCCACGGGCGCATCATTCACCGGTGAAATGCGAGTTGTCAGATTGCTATCGACCAGCGAGACAGATCCGCCAGCAACCACTGTCGTGACATCGATTGTTGCACGGACGGTCAAAGTTGAGAAACTGCCGGTAAATGTCTCGTCCATTGCACGAATGCGGAGCGGCGTTGGCGAGCCATTGAAATTCAACGCAGGTCGAAATCGAATCGATGCATCTTTCGAAAGCAACAAACTTGCAATAGGGCTAACGGCTCCGATGGCAGCCCATTGCTGACCATTTTCCGAGTACTGCCATACGCCGGATGTAGAAACAGCATTGTTCACTGTGACAGCCACACCGGAAAGCGAGGATCCGAGATCCACATCGCGAAACGCAGAAGCCAATAAGGTAGATACCTTGCTGCCGGATGGATTGAGAGTGTCTTCTGGAATGTCCGTCAAACTCGTATCCGAAAGGACAGGCGAGTCGTTGGTTGGAACGACTCCAACCAAAGCAAAGGCGAGATTGCTGGCCCCATTATTGGCGTTGTCCAAGAAGACCGAAACCTGCCGCTGAACTGCCGTCGGTGCGTCGGTGGTATGCTCAAACGTCAATGCACGGATCACTGCTTCGATGGCTGCACTGGTCGCGGCCGAGTTAAACTGCACTGCCCGATTTCGTGTCCCATCGGATAGGGTTCCGATTAGTATTCCGCCATACGATACGTCATTGCCAGAAACCGAGATCTGTCCAGGGCCTGTTCCTGAAGACCGTATACCGAGTTGGTCGCCTGTTTGAAAGTTGGAAGCCACAGCGAATTGAAGAGATCCGCCTGCAAAGGTGCCAATATTGAAAGTAGTAAAGGTGGCGTTAGACGCAATCCTGACGGGGGCCGTATTTTCGGTGTAGGTGGATACATCGGCGATAGAGATCTCAATGGACGACGCAATCGTTCCCGAAATCAAGTATTGACCGAGGCTACCGAAATCAGAATAACCTGTCGGTGGGTTGGCCGTAGGTGCCCCAAAGCCAACGCCATCAACTCGAATGTAGTATGTGCCCACGTTCAAATTCAAATTTGAAAAACTGGCTCGCAAACCACTAGGATTCGAGACCGCAATAACATTACCGGCTCCATCGTAAAGCGTGGCCTCAACATCGAGGTTGGACCCTTGATTTCGATCCCATGAGCCTGCCACAAACGAGGACTCAACACTTCGGACATATCCCCCGGATCCATTGCTTGTATAGACTTCGTTCACATAGGGATCAATTGTGATGTCGACGATTCCGGTTCCCGTCTGGAATTTGAAGTAATCGAGATCACCACGCTGTTCGATTGTTCCAAGCTTAGAAATGGTCTGTTTGCCGCCTGGGATGGTTGTTCCGACCAAAGTTGTCGCGAGGGTATCCGAATCGCCGTCACTGTCGGGTACAAAGCCAAAACCGTTGTTCTGTGTAATGACCTGCAAGTCCGACGGACCACGGCCATAGTTCGCGGTGGCTGCCCCGTTGCTTGTGCCGATATAGGTCCCGTCGTCCCAGGTCGTTACGTTTTTGTAATAACCCGATCCCATGATAGGTCCCCAACCTGTTTCCCCTGTCCCGTGACCATCGTAGTATTCCTGGCTTGGAGAGATAGGATTAGCCGCCGTGGTACCATCGTGTGACAATCCGAGCGAATGCCCTGTCTCGTGACTGACCGCGGCTGCCACGTCACGCGATGTACGATTGAAGATGTAAGCCGGCGTATCCGAAGCACCCGCGTTTTCGTAGTTCCAGTTGAAACTGTTGATGTAAGCAAACCCACCAACATTTTGGCCCGAAAAATTCGTGAGCGTTATAACATTCCGAATCCCCCAACGATCATCGGCTCCACCCTGTTTCACGAGGTTTGCTTCGCCAGGGTCTTCGGTAGTGACGTTTACATCAAAGGGTGCAAAGTCGGCAGCAACCTGTTGCCAGGTTGCTTGAATTGCATCCAGTTCGCCGTTCGTAAATGCAGGCCCATTGCCAGCTGGATCCCAAGCTGGCGATACGATCGAGGCCAAGTTATTCGAAGTATTCCAAGAGGTTCCTCTAGCTGTAAAACCATCGAAGTCCAAATAGATCGTTTTCTTCGCTGAGGGACGGCTGTGGAGAAAAAAAGTGCTAGCGGCCGGCAAACGTTCGAACGATCCAGGAGCTGGCTCAAATGATTCAGCCGGTGGTGTAGGTGGCGGGGGTATGAATCCCAATACGGGTGCTGGCCCTTCACCTTCAGCAGAGGATTGCATTGCCCCAGAAAAAAGATCGTGCACCATACAGTCTGAGGCCATCAGCATGCGTGATTCTAACGATTCGACTTTTAGCAGCCTTTGATAACTGCTGCGATTACGTTTTAAAGAGCGAGCGGAGCGATTCTGTACGCGAACTCGGGCGTTTTTCATAACTGCAATGCCTACAAACAGTAAAAAAGGCCGCTTTCGCGAGAGTACGAAAACGCCACACAATGGGATATAACGTCAATGAGGATGGTTTTTAGTATAAACCAAATCTTATAGAAGTGAAAATTTGTTGCGCGTTTCCGAAAAACTTGCCAAAAAGCAAATTTGCTGCTTTTTGGCGGGTAATTTAGAGGTTTGTCCTCGGGATATGGACGAGCCTACAGGGCCGTTGGCTCACCAACGGGTTGATTCGATGGCAAACAACGTGTGGCCCCAAGAAACGGTCTACTTTCGGGGAGATTCATTCCCTTCGAAATCTCCCGCCGTCACGATTACTAGCCTTTTTTGATTCAACAACTTTTTCAGAACCGCGTCCACGGATGCCTTTGTCAGCGCCTGAACATTACTTTGACGACGAGCAATAAAGGACTCGTCGCGATTGGCTTCTTGGTATTGGTGCAACGTCGCCAGGAGCTGCGAATCGTTGCTGAGAGTGTCTTCTAACTGCTTCAAATAGCTTGTTCTGGCCGATTCAATCTCTTCCTGTGTGACTCCATTTTTTATGAACTCATCAAAGACATCTTCGATAGTCTTTACGAGCTTGTCCCGATTGGTTGGGTTGGTGATCGCATAGGTCATGAAAACAGCGGAACGATCGATGGCTTTCGCCATGAACTGGCTTCCAACGCCATACGATAAGCCTTCCTTTTCGCGAACTCGCTCACCGAGCTTGCTAGAAAGTGAACCACCACCCAGGATATCGTTTGCAATATACAGCGCCTCCCAATCGGGATCGTCGGACCGGATTTGGAGATTGGTGGCTGCCAAGAATACGGCATTTTCCTTGTCAGGCGTTTCAATCGAAATAACCTCTGGCTCAACTGCCAAGTAAGGCTTGGCGACTCGAAGAAATGTTTCGGTTGACTTCCAACCCGATGCCAGGGCATTGAGTTGTTTCATCGCTATATCCTTTTCAAATGCGCCGACGATGGTGACCTCACCGTTTGCGCCCGACAAGAACCGCTTGTAGAGCTCTCGTACATCGCTCGCTTGCGATGCCTCCAATCGCTCCAGGCTCTCCTCCGTTGTGGGAACATAGTGAATACTGGAGTTTGGTACCGGTGCGAGCTTTCGCGACAACGCGACTTGTGCGACATAATTTGGGTCGGTCCGAGCGGATTCTATCTCGGACTGCTTTTGCGTCTTAAGTAGCCCAAACTCATCGCTTGGGAAAGTTGGATGCCGAAGGATTTCGGTTAGCAAATCCATAGTCTCAGCGAAGTTCTTTTTGCGACCACTCAGCTGAAACGTAACAGCTCCTGTCTCGCTCGCCGAAACGCACTCGGCTTTGAGTTCATCGAGTTTATCCTTCAACGCAGCTTCCGAGTACTTTTCGGTTCCCAGCAACCAGGCATCTCCCAGCAGTTTTCCAGCTTGAAGGTACTTTGGTGTATTCAAGGTCGCTTCGCTTCCAAATCGCAGTGTTATCTTCAGAAAGAATCGATCGCCTCGGACTTCCTTAGGCAACAGGACGTACTTCATTCCCGAATCGAGTGTGCCACGAAAAGTTCGAGCCGCAATGTTTTTCGGAGTTGGCTCAAAGACCTCGCCTTTGGACACGGACTCACGGCCCGTGTAACCCGAGACCAACGCTTCGATTTTTGGCCGCTGTGCAATAGAGGATCGGTCAGGTTGCGGGGTAGGGACAAAGAAGCCGGTCGTTCTATTGCTATCCTTGAAGTAGGCCGCCGCCACGCGTTTCACATCCTCGGGTTTCACTGTTTCAATTCGGTCGCGGTCCAAGAAAAACAAACGCCAGTCTCCGTATGCGGCCCAATTGCTCAGCTCATAGGCGAGGGTCGCAGTTTTGGTTTGGGCATCTTCCTTTTTATTGCTAAGATCGCGGATTGCCCTCGCAACCTCTTCGTCCGTAACTCCATCATTCACAATGTCCTGTAGGATTTTGCTCAGGGAATCGCGTACGGTGTCGACGGCAATATCCCGATTGATCTGTATCAGGCAGCCAAACATCCCTGGGTCGTAACCGGCCTGATGCATGGACGTCACGGCCGACGCTTGCCTGGTTTTGACGAGCATTTGGTAGAGTCGACCACTCGGTTCGGTTCCCAGTATGTGGGAAAGCACAGATAAGGCCGCCGAATCGGAATGGGCCATCGCCGGTACGTGATAGGCGACTCCGAGCAATGCGACATCACCAACACGATTGAGGTAGACAATTCTCTCGCCATCCTGAATAGGCTCGACGGTATAGGTTGCCTCGAGCGGCGTGCTGCCCATCTCGAGAACACCGAAATGCTTCATGGCGGACTCCATAGCCTTTGCCGGTTCAAATTTCCCGGCAACAATCAAAACGACGTTGTCCACGCGGTAGTATTTTTTATAAAAAGCACGAAGCCGATTCACAGGGACGCGTTCAATATCGGCTCGATTGCCGATAACGCTTTTGCCATAGTTGTGCCATTCGTAGGCGTTGGCCATGATCCGTTGCAAGAGAATATCGTTGGGTGAATCCTCGCCGGATTCGAATTCGTTTCGAACCACCGTCATCTCCGAAAACAGATCTTCGCCCCGGATGAAACAGTTGCTCAATCGGTCCGCCTCCATCGCGATGGTCCAATCGAGGTTTTCGTCGGAGGCCGGCAGTGTTTCGTAGTAATTGGTTCGATCAAAGTCGGTTGTCCCGTTCATGTCGAGCACGCCACGCTCCTTCAGCTCTTTGTCGATATCGCCATGGGTAGGCGTTCCCTTGAACAGCATGTGCTCAAGCAAATGCGCCATGCCTGCTTCGCCATATCCCTCGTGCCGTGAACCCACCAAAACCGTCATATTCACAGTGATGCTATTGGACGAATCGTCAGGGATCAGGACAACACGGCAATTATTGGGCAAGCGGTATTCTGTAATGCCCTCGACCTCGGCGGTTTTTTGGTACGGAGGATCTGCGGCCTTTACCGCAGCGGAGGCAAACATGAGTATCGCTAAGATCGCGAAAGAAAACGGTCTTTGGTGCATGGATCGAGTATGGCGATAAGTTGATGACAGGGAAGCGATAGAGGATTTAGTCCTCGATCATACCAGAAAGCTCTCTTCGCTGGCACATTCGATGTGCCACATCCGAAACGAAAAAACATGCAACGAAACTCCATGGAAATGCATGGATAAAATTGCATCTCACATGGAGACCGAACTAAAGCTTGAACGCGTCTTCCGGAGCTTGTTCGTTGTAAAGAGGCAAATAGCGATAGTAGACCTCGAGCATCATTGTTGCCATACAGGTCGTGTAGAGCCGCCCAGCTGAACTCGTGCTGTGGCCGTCATCCCAATACCAACTGCCTGCGGCGTGTTCCGTTTTGGTTTGGGTTGCAAGAAGCTGGTCGCGCATGCGAACGTTCCAGGCTTCCCATTCCTGGCCCCCCACCTGTTTCATCACTTGCGTGGCGTAATAGTTGTAATATGTGTTCGACTTGCTCGGGCCCGCTGCGGCAAACTTTGCAACAGCCGCTTTGATAGATGGATGGTCTTTGGGCATGCCGGAGTACATTCGGCATAGCACCGCACAGGCGGTCGTGCTCGGGTTGTAGCCTGCCTTACGATTCTTGCTATTGAAGTCGTAATAGTAGCTGGCCCCGTCATCAAACGCCATCTGATCGAGAAACACGTTCGCTTTACGCACGACATTCAGGTCGAAGGAAAAACCGCTCATTGCCCCGCTCTTGAGTGCCATCATCTGCCAACCGACCACGGAGGTGTCGCCAAGACCGTTCGGCGCATAGTGCCAACCGCCGGTCGACTGGTTTTGGGCTGTCGATAGAAAGTTGATGCCTGCTTGAGCCGCATCGCGTAAAGCTGGATCCTTGGTCATCCCATAGGCCTCGCACATTGCAATGCAGGCAATACCATGGGCATACATGTCATCCTGTCCCTTGTTTCCAGATCCAACAAACCACGACCCTTGACCCTTCTGGAACTTCATGTTTTTGATCAGGAAACTAAGGCCTTTGAAAACGGTTTCTTTATACTCACCCTCCATGTGCGTTTGTCCTGCGCCCAAAAAACACATTAGCGCAAGCCCCGTCGCGGCGTTGAAACTGGATCGACGTTCGCCTGGATGGTCGCATTGGCCTTTACAAACCATGCTGTGAGCCAACGTCCAAGCTCCAGTCTGTGGATCTTGGTGAATGGCTAACCACTTCAAAGCCAATGATACGGCCTTTTCCGTATCACTTGATCCGCCGAACTTACTTAGCAAATCCCGCTTCGTCTCTTTCGTTCTACCGTTTAAGCCAGCTCGCATTGCGAGATTGGCCTGGGCAGCAATCCCATTCTTGGGTATTAAACTCTGGGTCATGCTTGGCATGACAACTGCCGGCATGTTTGCGGCAACTACGTCGGCATAACTGACGTCGACTACGGCTTCCGCAATCGTAGGATCCACCACTGGGGATTCGGACGGTGTGTCTTCGCTTTCGCTAGAAACAAGCTCGGCCGACATAGCTTGGTCTAAAGAAAACTCCTCAAGCGAATCTGAGTCACTGGTTGATTCGGAGGAAACAAGCATTGATCGAAGCTCATTGGCAATCGGCTCGATGTTCCATGCTGCCAAAGTCAAAATAACCCCGACATGCACCACCATACTGATTAGCCAGCTTGGAACGGTTGTCCACAGCCACCGTCGAAGAAACGGAGAAGTGGTATTCTCAACTGGGGCCGAAGGGACAGTCGCGGAAACAACCGCAGAATTTGTTGGATTGCTGTGAATCGCCGCCACCGAAGTCGAAACAAGGGCCGAAATCGTCGATTCAGCCGGGATAGCGGGTTGTGAAAAATCAGGAAGGCCTATCTCGAAGCCACCTGGATCGTTGCTTATTCCAGACATGAGGGGACAGAATTGGTTGTAGATAAGATGACACCGAGAAGCGTTCTGTTCATCTTAGTGAAAGCGGGTAGTTTTTGTACTCGGCAATCTGAAGAATGGAGGCCAATCCCCCCAAATTCTAGCCGCGAGGGTGTTCTGCTGGTTTTAGATGCCTAACGCTTGGCTAGGGACGGACACTCAGTTTTCCAATGTTTTCGCTAAACTTGCGAGGTGCCTCATGCCGTCGCAATGGGCCGAATAGACCATTTTGGGGCGCAACGTTTCCGTTAAGGCTCGCCCGCCGATCACCAAGACTATTCCCTTTGGTAATCTTTTCGCGAAATCCGAATACTCCTGCAAAAAGATATCCTCGTCCGGCACGTGTGAAACGCTTAGCCAGAAAATTTTTGGCATGTGCTTCCTAGCCGCCGACAGCAAACTAGAAAAAGGAATGTTGGCGCCAAGGCCAGCGGTCCGCCACCCTTGTTCCCGAAAAGCCATCTCAGCCAATAGGGTGGGGAGGCTATACGAGTCACCAGCCGGTGTACCTCCCATGGCCAGCGGAGCCGCCCCTTTCGGCTCCGGCAGTAGTCTCCGAAGCTCCAAAACCAACCTCAAGCAAATCTCGCAACCCTGTCGCTCTTGATAAATGTCAATCGTGCCGTCGCTCCACTTTTGGCCAATCGACCGAAACGCAGGGCTGATTAGATCATCCGCCAAAGAAGTGAGTCCACCTCTCGTGGAGTACCAGGAGCTAATGATGCGTCTGCAATCTGATTCCGCACCGGCGAGCAGCCCGCCTTCGAGTCGAGCGACCGCTTCCGAGGCGTCCACCGTTTTGGTCAAAGCTTCCTTGGAGATATTAGTTTGGTGCTCCAAACCAATAGCGGTTGGGTCAACGATCCGTCGATTTGTCGATTCGAGAAATTCCAGCAAAAAGCCTAGCGGAATTCTTCGGTGACCGCCAACTGTCCTGTCAGTACGAATATCTCCACGGTCGCACCACCGTTTCACCGAAGACTCGCTCACCTGCATTGCCGAGGCGATTTGCTTTGGTGTGAAATTCTCGCTCACAGATCATCCTCAGAAATAAATGTGGTTAAACAGGTCATAGCTGATTTGAACGATTTAACCGTTTTGATTCGTTGTCAATCGCTGCGACTTGACAGTATAGCGTCTGGGCTACTGTCCCTCCAATATATGTATATGTCAGAGCGGACTTATGTCTGGAATTTACAGCCCTTGTTGAATCTTGTGGCGCCAGTGGGGTGTGGCGTTCCACTGATCGGGTGGTTTGATTAAATCAACTAAAATTCGATGCTGAATTGAACGAAATGAACGAATCCAGAAGATGTTTTGAAGCGAATAGTTCAGTAAGACATCTTTGGTCTGGCTCAAAGATAAACAGCAATAAATGCACGGGGGTCGAAATGGTTCAAGTCATGCAGCCAAAAGTGAGTCGCAAGCAGTCCGGAACGGAAGACTGTGGCAGCGAGTCGAATATCAAAATTGTGAGGACCTTTCGACGAAAGGCGCTCGAGGAGGCATTCCTCCATTTCATGCAGTTGTCGAGCCCAGAGGTTCTGACGCAGCGCGAGATTGCTCTGGCCTTCAAAAATCTGTCCGCAAAGAAAATCGAGTTCATTGGAAGTGATTCTTTCAGCGATCCATCGTCGGAAACCAAAGTCCTAGGAGATTGCTTCTTTGGAACTGGGTTGGAAGAAGCTGAGCAAAAGCCATCCAAGATACCGGTCTTGCCAGCTCATTTGGCCCGGCTGTGTGAGGCAAAACTTTTGACTCCGGATGAGGAAAAAAGCGTCTTCAACCGTATGAATTACTTGCGTTTCAGAGCAGAAGCCCTCAGATCCAAGGTCGACGCCTCAAATGGATGGACCATCCGGCGTATCGAAAGCCTTCTCAAGGCGGCTGACTGGTACCGCGACTGGATCGTAAAGTCGAACATGCGATTGGTCATCTCCATCGTTAAAAAGTTCGTGAATCCGCAGAATGGATTTGACGATCTGTTGAGCGATGGCATTGTTGCGTTGATTCGCGCGGTCGATAAGTTTGATGTGGGACTCGGATTTCGCTTCAGCACATACGCTACACAGGTAGTGCGACGAAATACTTATCGCAGTGTGATGGAGAAGCAAGCGGATAGGCAGCGAAATTATGGCAGCATCCACGAGAATGGAATCGACATCAGTGATGACCAAAAGGAATCATCGATGAGCGAGGAACGCTGGCATGATTTAAGAGCTAGACTTTCTGTGATGCTCAACCATTTGGATCGCCGCGAGAAGTTCATTATTCGAGCCAGATTTTCGCTTGGAGGCCATCGTCGGATCCAGACACTTCAACGGCTTGCGGATAAACTGGGGGTCTCCAAAGAACGGATCCGGCAACTTGAAAAACGCGCGTTGGATAAGCTTCGGGGAATGTCCGAAGCCGTCACTCTACCCGAGGTCGAACTGTAGTGCATGCCAAACTTCGAAACGAAGTCCACTGTCGAGAGTGACGTCACGGATCTCTACAAATATCACGCAAATCCTGGGGCCATCAATCGCTTGATCCCTCCGTGGGAAAACATCTCCATAGAGAAAAGGAGCGATTCCCTAGTAGTGGGCTCAGAGGTGGTTATCCGAAATGCATTGTTCGGTATACCTGTTACCTGGCATGCGAAGCATACACAGTTAAATCCGCCGAATAGTTTTCAAGATATTCAACTGTCCGGTCCATTCAAAACTTGGATACACGATCACTATTTTCAGGGTGTTGGGGTCGGACTTTCGACTCTGGAAGATCGAATTCATTTTGAAACGAAGTTTGGATGGCTCGGGACTTTGGGCTGGCCAATCGTACGCCGTAAACTGGATGCGATGTTCGCTTACCGACACCGTACGACCTCAGCCGACTTGCGCCTGCAAAGCTTTCTAAGGCCATTTATTTCAGAGCGATCGCTCCGAATTGGTGTCACCGGCAGTTCGGGGATGATCGGCAGGAGGCTCCTCGATTTGATATCCGTTTTAGGGCATAGTGCAGTTCGTATTCTACGGCCGACTTCGAACGATCGACCGCAGGATTTTCCATTATCGTCGGTCGCAGTAGTTTGGCAGCCAGGCCAAGGGTTCTCCGGCAATGGATCGATGGAAAACCTGGATGCAGTGATTCATTTGGCCGGCAAGGGGATAGCTGACGGTCGATGGACAGAGGCCGCAAAGCAGTCTATTCGCGACAGCCGTATCGAGGGGACAAGGATGCTCGTTGCGGATCTCTGCAACTTGGCCTCGCCACCTAGAGCATTTATTTCTGCATCGGGAGTTGGAATCTATGGCGACCGAAATTCGGATACACTGGACGAATTCGAGCCGCCCGGAACTGATTTCTTGGCAAAGCTGGCGGTCGACTGGGAATCCGCCGCGCTTGGGTTCGAGCAGTCCGGAAACCGTGTTGCTATTGGAAGACTTGGTGTCGCGATTCATCCTCAACAAGGGGCTTTATCCAAACTGCTGCTCCCATTCAAGCTCGGCTTTGGAGGTCCCGTCGGAAGCGGTCGTCAATATTGGAGCTGGATTGATATCGATGATGCGGCCGCAGGTTTCTTGTACTTGGCGGCCAACCCCAACGCGGTTGGAGCTTACAATTTTGTGGCTCCAGAACAAACAGACAATCGCAGCTTTTCGAAGACCCTTGGTCATGTCCTTGGGCGGCCCTCGCTCTTGCCCGCACCAGCCTTTGCACTTCGAATTCTGCTCGGAGAAATGGCGGATGCGATGTTATTGGCAAGTACGCGAGCCAATTGCCGACGACTCGTGGATGACGGTTTTCCGTTTCGGTCGCCGACGCTTGAGGCCTGCCTAAAGCATGTTCTTGGTTACGAAAGCACCACGTCAAAATGACCCATTACGCACGTGGTCGAGGATCCGGCTTTGGCTTTTCGTCTGATGTCACTTCCAACTCCGGCAACCGAATTCGAACACCGTTCTTTCCAAAAACAATTGGAATCAGCTCCTTCGAAACCCCTGCGTCGTAGGTCAGGCCATAATATTTGTGTGCAGGAGCCGATAGTCGTAGCACCCACCGCAACATTTCAATCCTTATGGCTTGAAGCAATGGCAGATCCGGCTGGCTGATTATCTCCTCCTCACCCACCTCCACGATCCAGCGTTCTGCGGCAATATTGATTTTGCCTCGTCTTTGCAAATCCTTGAGCGCACCCCGGATGTCGGTTTGCTCCATGTATCCATAGGTTACGTTGACAGCGTAAATGTCATTTCCAAGCTTGATCACTTCGTAACGGTTGGCGTTGTCGAAAGTCGAACTCGAGATCTGATTGATGTGAAACAACGTCACGTGAGAGGGTAACACGCCATACTTTTTCAAAAAGACACGAAGCGTTACTGGCGTGTAGTCCTCCAAGGTTCGGATCGGCTGCGAACAGAGAAAGACCGCCGCCCGATCGCTTTCCACCAAGCGTCGCCGGCCTTGAATGAGGGTCCTGGCCAAAGGTAAATTTTCGTCGATCGCGATCTGAATCTCATCAACTTTCTCGCGCAACATAACCAGCCAGTCGATCTTTTTGCCCTCGCGGAAACCGAAATCGTAGAATGCCTTGGCCATTTGCTTTCGTCCCCATTGCCAAGTAATCATGATGATTACCAGCACCGATGCGATGGCAACCGGGAAATATCCTCCGCTGGCAAACTTGGTCAAGTTGCTCAGGAAAAAAAGCATGTCGATCGCAAGAATCGGAAGGCAAATTGCCAACACTTGCCACAGTCTCCATTTCCAACGATAGTACGCCACGTAACCGAACATCACCGTTGTAATCCACATGGTACCGGTCACAGCAATGCCGTATGCCGATGCCAGATTACTTGCGGTTCGGAACGAGAGTGTCGCAAAAACACAGCCCGCAAACAGCGCCCAATTAACCGAGGGGATGTAGACCTGCCCTTCCGCTTCGTGGCTCGTGTACTTCACTAATTGACGCGGAGCAAACCCCAGTGCAATCGCTTGTTTCACAATCGAAAACATGCCGGTGATCAGCGCCTGCGACGCGATGAAGGCAGCACCAGCCGCGATACACAGGTCCAATATCTGAATCGCTTTGTTGGCTGGATTTTCACCCGCGAATTGTGGTGTCATAGCAAAAAACGTGTTCCCTCGAGGTGGGACGCCTGCTGACAATAAATAACCAACTTGGCCCGCGTAATTGATCATCAAGCAAGGCATCACGATGTAATACCAAGCGAGCATCACGGGCCTTCGCCCCGAGTCTTTCGGATCCACGCTCATTCCGTCGCTGCAGTGCTTCTTCGTTCGACGCATAAAGTGCCCAATGTCGGCGTACTTGGCCTCTCCACCTGTGATGGCCAATACAACAACGCCGAAAATGGCCAGCATCCCCATGGACGGGAACGTCATGACAAAATTCCATGCATACCATGGATTCACAGCACTGAAGACAGCAGGGCTGGCGATGACCCACGGCAACCCCTTGGCCGCGATCCAAGGAAACCAAACCAGCAACATAAACCAGCCAAATAAGCCGCCGACCTTGCTAGTACCACGCCACTGCGATTTAAAAAGTATGAATAGACTTACAAGTGTTGCGATGATTGGCCAATGTTCACCCCAGACGCCAAGTGGTTCGTAAGCGCCCAACATACTCATCGCCGGAGTAATGATGCCGTCGGCAGCGAGCAGTCCCGCAGCAGAAGCAACCAAAAATCCGAGCAGTCCCAGCCCAAAGATTTTGCCAGTGTGACCACGGAGCAGGCCCCAAAGGGCAAAGTCTCCACCCTCGCCGCGATTGTCGGCTCGCATAATGAGCAAGTCGTACTTGACCGTCAGAAACACCAGAGCCCAAAAGATCAAGCTAAGGCTTCCAAGCGCATCATTGGCCGCAATCAACCCTTTGCCGCCGCTTTCCTGAATGAGCGCGTTGATTTGGTCCGGCGCCAAATGGTTGTTTTTGAGACGAATTGTCTCGCGAGTCAACTCCATTACGGTATACAGCACGGAGGTTCCAATATCGCCGTATACCGTACCCGAAGCTTCACGGATCTTGGTTAACATGCCGGTCGCGTGTTCCGGCGAGCCATGACAATCGTCGTCGGCTATCGGCGGGGATTCATTTTCTTGGCTTGGGGAAGAAGGGGGCGGTTGGGGCGTATTCCCCAATGTTCCAGGACTAGCGTCCGATTCGCTCACGATGCAATTTTTCCAGAGGAAACTGATTTGCAGAGGATTCTGCAACGGAATTATCATTCTACTAGCGGGCAATTAACGCAATAGCCTAACCCACAAGAGGGGGGCGGTTTCGCGGGCTTTCCCGCACTTTCGGGAACAAAAAATGATGAAAAACGGAGTCTCGCGTACGTTGGACCAAAGGTGTCAAGCCGTTGCCGATGATCTCCGTAGTTGAAAAAACCTTTGCAAAGCCAAGCAAAGAACAATGCCGGTCAAGAGTGAACGAAAGCCAATCCCTACCATGATCCTAACTGCAAACAAACCCTCCACAAAATCCACCATCGCGGAAACGGACCGAAACGCCACAAGCAGAATCACTGGACTGGTGTCGCGGGTCATGCGACAGTCGGATGACCTCGTTATCGTGCTTGAATACTCGGGCAAGGACGGATCGGTGACGCGGCGAGTGGTGAGCCCCATACGATTTGTGGGCACAGATCGATTTCTGGCGCTCTGTTTATCCAGAGAAGAGCCCCGCCAATTCGTATTGAGCCAATGCCGAAATGTTCGAGTGGATCTAGCGGCTCGCTATACCATGCCGGTAGAAATGCTTACACTGCCAAGCATGTGACTGTGAACGAGGCGAAAGCCATTTGGGAAGGGATACGCAATCAAAACGATTTCGAAATGGCTTTTGGCGATTCTATTGGTCTTTGCGGGTGTGATGCATTTCATCCGCCCAGGTTTCTTTCTCAAGATCATGCCGCCCTATTTCCCTCTTCATTTGGAGTTGGTTTATTTGAGCGGTGTGATTGAAATTGGGCTGGGGATTTGTCTGCTCATCCCATCCATTTCACGATGTGCGGCCTTTGGCATTATTGCTTTATTGATCGCGGTCTTTCCAGCAAACATCTACCTTTACCAGCATCAAGAGATTGTCCCAGCATCGCCGACTGTCCACCTGCTACGACTATTATTTCAAGGCGTGCTGATTTGGTGGGCGTTTTGGTTTACAAAGGATGACCAACGCGATGCCACCAAGAATAGCCAGCGAAGCCAGCACGAATCGTAAAGTAACGGTCTCTCCAAGAAGGATGACGCCACCGAGCGCTGCGATGGCCGGAACGCTGAGTTGAACGGTTGCGGCACTCGTGGCCTTCAACACCGGTACGACGGAATACCAGATTGCGTAACCCAATCCAGAAGTGATTGCTCCCGACGCAATAGCGCTGACAATCCCCAGTACGTCCGTGTTGCATTTCGAATACAACAGAATGCTCAGAACTGCTGTGAACAAAGAGGCTCGCAGGAAGTTCCCGGCAGTAACTCGGGTGGGATCCCCGGTTCCTTTTCCGCGTATGGAATAGATACCCCATGCAACACCGGCGGTCAGCATTAACACCGAACCAACCAGCGGCGGTGTGGATAGGCCGGGAAGCAATAAGCCAATCAATCCTCCAAACGCGAGTACAAGCCCTGTAAGCTGTTGCTTGTGGATCCGCTCACCAGACCAAATGCAATGACCAATCATGGTTGCCTGAACCGCGCTAAAGAGTAACAACGCGCCGGTCGCGGCAGTCAAACTAATGTATGCGAACGAGAAGCCAGCTGCATAGGCAAACAAGGCAAAGGCCGAACCCCAGTTCCCCCGTCCATGTCGATCTCTGCGAAAGAAAAAGGTTATTGTCCAAAGCACCGCCGCACCCGAGACGAGTCGAATTGTGGTGAAGCTGGCCGCGTCGATACTGGTGTGACGGAGCGCGATGCGGCAAAGAATCGAATTGCCGGCAAATGCGATCATGGCGAGCATCGTTAGAACAGCTATTCGGACAAATGACATGAATTTTCTCGGGCGATACTCGAAACTACTTATTGAACGCCACTATTTGCCAACTATCGCGTCGGCGTTTCTCCCTTGAGTAACGACAAAATACCTACCATCAAAAACTCGGCGATCAAGTTTGCGATTCGAAATGCGATGGCCGCAAATAGGGCTATTGGTTGCGGCACGATGCTGCTCAGCAACCAAGTGATAACCAACTCTCGCACGCCCGCGCCGCCGGGTAGCATCGAAACGAAACCAACAACGGCACCAAGCGATACGGCTGAAACACATGCCGCCCATGCTTGAAAAGTCCACAAGCCAGGTGTCGATTGAATTCCTGATAACACAAGCCAACCGGCCGTTCCGTGAATCAGCCAACCGGCTGCCATCCATGCGCAAGTTCGAATCATCATTTTCCATGTAAACGCGTCACCCACGGAACGAGGCATCCTGCCTATCTTGCTCTTGGCCAAGATAGCCAACAATGCTCGAAACGTATGCGGCAAAAGTAGAACCAATGAACATGGAATGCAGATCGCAGCTCCAATCACAATCCACATAGGTGGGAACTCGGGAGCAAAGAAAACAAAAACACTGCCTACGATCGCGCCGACCGCAATGCTTGTTAGCGTTTCTACAAAAATGCTAACGACAGTCGGCTTGATTTCGATTCCAAGTGGCGCCAGTCGTCCGACACGCATGACGATAACCATGGCTTTACCAGGCACATACTTGCCTAGATGCCCTAGGAAGTACGTATGCAAGCCAAACCAAAACGGTACTGTCTGTCCAAAG
>JANMNR010000358.1:0-16525 GCA_031368325.1 Pirellula sp. | reverse complement strand
ATCAAAACAAAAAGAAAGCACTTGGGGAAATACTTCGAGTGGGGACTTCGGCGGGCGGTGCTCGAGCCAAGGCGGTCATCGCTTGGAACCGAGAGACCTACGAAGTCCGCTCAGGCCAGATTGTTGCAGACGATGGCTTTGAGTATTGGCTTCTCAAGTTTGATGGCGTCGTTGGCAACAAGGACAAGGAGTTGGACGATCCTCGCGGCTATGGGGCAATTGAATATGCCTACTATCTTATGGCCAAACAAGCAGGGATAAGGATGAGCGAAAGCCGTTTGCTAGAGGAGAATGGGCGGCGCCACTTTATGACCAGGCGATTCGACCGAACGGCCAGCGGCGGAAAGCTTCACATGCAGTCCTTGTGTGCGATGCGGCACTTTGACTTCAATGCGGCCGGTGCTCATTCCTATGAGCAGTCACTTCTGACGCTACGTCAGCTTGGGGCGTCGATGGCGAGCATCGAGGAACAGTTTCGAAGAATGTTGTTTAACGTGGTGGCGCGGAATCAAGACGATCATGTCAAGAACATCTCGTATCTAATGAACAAAAAGGGGGAATGGACGCTTGCTCCAGCGTTCGACGTCACCTACAGCTACAATCCGGGAGGGGACTGGACTGCAAAACATCAAATGACGATTCAAGGCAAACGAGACGACTTTTCGCGATCGGATCTCGATGCGTGTGGAAAAGTAGGGCTATTAAAAAGAGGGAGAGTTGGCACGCTACTTGATCAAGTTCAAGAATCCGTAAAGAAATGGCCCGAGTTTGCGAAACAAGCACAGGTCGATAAAAAAACCATCCAAGCAATTGGCTCTCAACATCGAGTGTTTTAGCATTTACAGCTAGGGAAAGAGGACTTCGATGTCCTCGATGAGTATCGTGTCACCTGGGGAGAACCTGTGCCCAAAAATGGACCATCAGTCACGTGATAGACTAGGCGAATGCGATTCGCGAGCAGATGATCGGGAGCGAAAGCCCATAGAGTAGGGTCAGCTGCAATGGAAGTTCGCTTTTCGCTTGCATAGGCGATTAGGCTATCGATCTCAGACTCATGCACCCAAACCATGCTGGAACTTTGTTGCTGTGTAAAGACTATCTGAACGCGATTGTGCCAAATCGTGCTACGCCGTAAATCCAGTTTTTCCCAAGGCACGAACCTGTCCGAAATTGCGATCCCGTTTTCATAGAACTCTACGGTTTCCGGATAAAGTCGCCATCGCAAAAAACGAATGCTGCTCGTTACGGCCATCGACGGTCCCAGCAAGCCGTTAATTAGAATCAAGATCGAGACAGGTCGTCCCAACCAACTGGTGAAAACTTCCGTTACGATCACCCAACTTAATGCCGCTGCGACAAATAGTTGTATGACGACGCAGAATAATACACCAAATACCGCCCTCGCTTTTGCCCACCGACAGGATGGATTCTCGGAACTCGAACCAGAAAAGAGGAGCTGACCACTTTTTTCGAGTAGTCGCTTGCGTCGCCTTGAGAGAAAGACCAACAAAACAGTAAGCCACGCGATTTGTCCACCAATGACCACGATCATTGTCGCAAAGACTTTCGCTGGCAACGCTCGAATCCACGGCATTACGATCGTGAGAGCCAGGGCGACGGACACAAGAACCCTAAAAAAATCCATCACTGCGAACTGCTGCGGGTTCAACTTCGGCTTTGATAGTTCGTCTCCACCGGAGTCGCTACTCAACGTATGTTTCTCCAGTTCCTCAAGGCCGGCCAGCTCATCGGGCAGTGGTTTCAATACTCGCGCGAGCTTTGTACGCTGACCAACCGAACATGCCAAGATCAGCCGCTTCCTCATCCGGCGTGCAGTCATCTAACTGTCACGAGCCGACTACTTCACTGATGCAAAAATTTATGGAGTTCGTTCTTCGAGATGAGACGATCTCAACGGCAGATTCTGGGCGGATAGGTTTCGATCTCTTTTGAAGTCCGACTAACGGATGCGGTGGCGACCAAATTGGTTGTGCGATGAGTTGGAATACCTTTTAGTTTACGCATGCGTCGCAGCAGCGACGATCGCCCTTTTCGTCCTGCGAGCTGCGATAAAATCGCAGTATTGAGTCCCTATTTCCCAGCGTGGTGCACTAAGTGCGCAATCTCTGGAACGATCAATCGTTCCATGGCCAATCGAACGCCCGCTGGGGAGCCGGGCATGGTTAGAATAACTTTCTTTCCCACTCGGCCACCACTGGCCCGACTAAGCATCGATGCGGAGCCGATTTCCGCGAACGACAGCATACGGAACAACTCTCCATAGCCAGGAATGCAGGCATCATAAAGGGGTTCAATCGCTTCGGGAGTGCAGTCCCTGGCTGCCAATCCGGTCCCACCCGTAATCAAGAGTGCTTCACACGTGTCCGAGTCAATCAAACGTTGTGCAGCTTCGCGAATCTGGAGCGTTTCATCGACTACGATTTCCCGATGCAATACAACATGTCCTGCCGCGACAATCTGCTGTTCGATCAACTGGCCACCCAAATCATTCTCCAGCGTCCGCGTATCGCTGACCGTGAGAATTGAGACGGTGACTGTACGAGGCGCTTTTCGACGATGCTCTTGTGTGGATTCGGAGATCATTTTGATTTCTAGTATTGTGGCTGGAGGGTTTGGATACACCTAGTGCGAAGCGCAATCTAGTGGTGTAGCACGAAATCGCTCACTTGCGCCGCGTTTGCATGTAAGTCAACCGCTCGAGTTTAGTGTCATGAAACGTTGGAAGACTTTGGATTATGGCTCTGAAACCATTACAGGCATAGGCCAGCGTCCCCCGCTCGTTCGCTTTTCGAACTCGAGCCGGGTAGACTAGAGTCATCGACTTACTTCTCTCCGTTTGAAAGAGTTAAAGCATGCACGGTTTTGGGAAATCGTTACTAATTCTCGCGTTTATTTTACTTCAGGTATTTTCACGAGCGAACTCGGACGAATTTGACGGTAGTAAACAAAAGATTGTACTGGTCGCGGGCGAAACAGCATTGGTCGATGTTGCCGGCCACCACGATTACTTGGCCGGCAATGCGTGTCTCGATGCAATTCTTAGGCAGACTCGCAACGTCGAGGTCATCCGGGTTGAAAATGGTTGGCCGTCGGACGAAAGTGTTCTGACAAACGCAAAGGCGATCGTTTTCTATACCGACGGTGGCGGCAAACAAGCGTTTCTCGAAACACCTGCACGCGTTGCCAAGCTTCAATCGCTCGTGGACAGCGGAGTTGGTGTAACCATGATTCATCAAGCGGTCGACTTCCCTGAGGAAGTCGCCGAGCAAGCCAAAGGTTGGCTCGGTGGAGTGTTCGTCAAAAGTGCGTCAGGACGAGGCCATTGGGACAGCAATCACGTCGATTTTCCGAATCATCCAATCACTCGCGGCGTGACGGCGTGGAAGATCAACGACGGTTGGCTTAATGCAATCCAATTCGTTGACGGCATGAAGGGTGTGACGCCGCTTGTGTGGTCGGGCAAGGAGTACGCTGGGAGCCGAGCAGGACTGGACAAAGATATTGTTGCGTGGTGTTACGAGCGGCCAAACGGCGGTCGTTCGTTTGCGTTTTCCGGACTGGATGCGCATTCTGCTTGGTCTCTGCCTGGGATGCGACAATTGGTGGCCAATGGTGTCCTCTGGACTGCCAGAATGGAGATTCCATCCGCCGGTGCGCCAAGTGAATTAACGGAAGAACAACTCTCGGCAATGCTAACCCCGAGAACTCCTAAGAAACCGGCCAAGAAGTGAGAGTTGACTCAAGACCTCCGAAGACCATTTTCATGAAAGACTCGCCCTACCTACATTTCGTATTAGCCGTCTTCATGGCGGTTGCCGTTTCAGGAAATGCGAGGTCGGATGCGTTCTCCAAACTAGATCGAAAAAAGCTTGAGGCAGTGCATCGTGCCGTGGAGGCATTGCACTCCGATTGGAAAGCGATACCGCGAAATGGACAGTTTCAGGAGTATCGCGCGAATATCCACGTGCATTCACATTGGTCCCACGATAGCCGAGGAGCCATCGACGAAATCGTTGCCGCGGCCAAGGCGACGGGAACTAGCGTGCTGATGTTCAACGAGCACCCCGCCGATCATTACGATTTCTTTGCCGACGGGCATCGAGGAATGCATGACGGCGTGCTGCTCATTCCAGGTGCGGAGTCACAGGGCTTTCTCGCGTTTCCGACGATGAGTCTTCGCGGCTTAAAAATGGGAACGCCTCAAGAGTTCAACGATGTAGTTCGTCGCCGGGGTGGACTGACCTTCGTCTCGCACCTTGAGGAGAGAATGGAATGGAGCATCCAAGGCTTAACGGGCGTCGAGATCTACAACACCCACGCGGACTTCAAGGACGAAAAGCGAATGATCGAATCGATGAAAAGTCCTTTGTGGGTTTTGCAAGCCGCCGAAATGATTCGCAAATATCCGCAAGAGTCGTACTCCGCACTGCAGGACTACCCTAGTGACTATTTGAAGCGGTGGGATGAACTCTGTGCGATTGCCCCACATACGGGAGTCTCCGCCAACGACGCACACCAAAACGTCGGCATGATCGCTCGATGGGTCGAGGGCAACAAAGCAAGGGTAGAGGACCCGTTAGGCAAAGTACTGGTCGAGTTACCGTTGGCCGTCATTCCCAGCGGTGTCATCAATCGCGAAGGCAAGAGCGTGGGGGATGAACTGTTTCGACTGCTTTTTGATCCATACGAAAACAGCCTAAGACACGTTGGTACCCATTTGCTACTCACCGAGTTAACAGAAAAAGCGGTTCGCGAATCGTTGGAAGCGGGGCGTGCCTTTGTCGCCTTTGATTGGCTGGCTGATGCCAAGGGCTTCGACTTTGCCGCAAGTGATGGACAGAAACGCTTTGAAATGGGCAGCCAACTTGAGCTTGTTCCTAATCTTTCGCTTGAGGCGCAATCGCCACTTCCCGTCCACTGGCGTTTGCTTCACAACGGCAAAGTTATTGACGAATCCGCCAGTCGTTCGCTTCGGTTTAACGTGACCGAAGCTGGCAACTATCGAACAGAAGCTTGGCTGGACATTGCCGGCGAGCGTATGCTTTGGATCCTCTCGAACCCGCTGTACGTAACTAAGTAATGGAAGCTTCCGAATGAAATCGCACCTTTCTTCGTCATTCGACATCCCTTGTTTGGTGTTCCGTATTCAAGAAAAACCGAAAGTAAACGCCATTTGTTGCAAGCTCTGCGATTATGAGCAGTGGTCGGCGTGCGTCTTTCCGCTGACTCGGCGATGGTTTGATGTACGATACTCAATGCTCCTGTCACTGACTCTGTTTTTTCTTCTCGCAATCCAGGCTAACGCCGCTGAGCCAGTCCTTCGAGCGGGTGCTGCCAAGCGAGACATTACACCCAAGGAGCCGGTCCCGATGTGGGGCTATGGCGAACGACACGCCGAACTGAGCCGGGGGACACTAGATCCGCTCGAAGCTGCAGTGATCGTCATCGAAGTTGGCAATCGAAAACTTGCCATTGTTGGCCTCGATCTCGGCAGATCGCCATCCGAACCATCACTTCAACGTATCCGTGAGCGAATCCAATCTGAGGCTGGAATCGAGAATTCCTTCATTGCCGGATCACACACGCACCATGGCCCAGTTTTGGAACTCAATGACGAAAAGGGGAAAGGCAAGGGCAGATTTGACGCGGCAATCCGTTACTACCAGCAAATGGAGGATAACATCGTAGCCGCGATCGTTGAAGCAGAAAAAACACTAACACCCGTGAAGCTAGCGACAGGCATGGCGGAACTCGAAGGATTTAACCGCAATCGACATACCAAACAGCAACCTCCGCCCGTTGACCGGACGCTTGCGATAATGCGATTCGATGATGCAGCAACGGGAACACCTATTGCTGTGGTGGTAAACTTTTCTGGCCATCCAACCAGCATCTCAGCAAGCAAGCTCGAGTTTTCTGCCGACTATGTCGGTGCGATGAAACAAACCGTGGAGAAGGAGTTGGGCGGTACTGCTATTTTCATGCAAGGAGCATCTGGTGACCTTTCCATTAACAAAGGGGAGCGTGGCGACCACTCCGCATTCGGTCAAGCACTTGGACGCGAAGTTGTGAAGCTCGCCGCTACACTCACGCCCGTCTTGCCTGATAATCCATCGCTCGTTGTCAAGGAGGAACGATTTCGATTTGACTCGCGGACGGATCTAAAGAATCCTTTGGTTCGCATTGCTTACTCGGTTGCGTTCTTTCCTGAGTTAGTCGCAAACTTCATCGATGAATATGCGGATGGTGTTCGTCCTCGTCTCACCGTCGCACTGCTCAATGGCGATATTGCGATGGTAGGTGCCTCGGGCGAGTTCTTTTGTCAACATGCAATGCGATTGCGAGAGCGGGCTCGAACGGGGCAGTTGTTTTTCTTTGGCTATTGCAACGGTTATCACCAATACTTTCCAACCATCGAAGCTGCCGCAGAAGGAGGATACGGCGCCGACAACCAAGTGGCACCGGCAGAGGTTGGGGCTGGCGAGCGGTTAATGAACACGGCGCTAACCTGGTTGTTTCAATTGCAGGGAAAGCTCAAGTAAGCACCTTTGCACAAGTTTTTTAAAAAAAGGAATGAACATGGATGAATAGGATGTTTAGGATGATTTCAAGTCGCTGATAGATCGCCAATCATCCTGTAAATCCATGTACGTTTCTCCGGTTGTGTCGACGGGTGATGTTTATGTCCGTTTACTTATGTGCGGGCGTTTAAAACTGAGACACTTTATGGTTGTGATTTCGCAGCCAGGGCTTGAATCAAGTACCCTAATTCGTCCTCTACGTCGTTTGCATTGCTAACGGTCGAACCAATATGCCCCTTGACGATCTCTCGAAAGCGTTTTCTCCAACGGTGAATTGTCGTCTTAACGACCTCGGTCGAAACGCCCAAGCTCGCGGCTACGGCGGCATGCGAGAGTTCTACGGCATCGCCGCTTAGCCAAGGTCTCAGTAGTCGGAATTTTTCCGCTTGTTCCTGGCCTAGTTCGATTTCCAAATCCGTAAGCGAGTGTTTTAGGATGGCTATCGCCCAATGGCGATCGAAGTATGCATCGGGCGGCATAAACCTACGCGAGGCGGATTCCATTTCAGATTCATCGACGTCGTGCATCGAGATGTGCGAGACCAATCCACCTCGCTTGTCTGCTTTTAGCTTTGCCCGTTCATCCGCCAAGAAATGCTTTACGGCACCAAGCAGATAACTTCGAAACTTACCTCGCTCGCGGGCGACAGAGTCTAGTGACTGCCCCTCGAGCAATGTCGCAAAGAACGCATGGGTCCAATCGCGTGCATTCTGATGATGGCCTGTGTAAGACTCCACAAATGCAAATACAGGGGCATAATAGCGATCACATAGTTCCTTTAGCGATTGCTTGGCTGCCGCCGACTCTCCGCGTGTAGAAAGAACATGCGTCCACTGGGTCGTCATGAATCGCCGGTTAGCGTATCGCTGTTCGAATGGTTCGTTCACAAATTCATCGCCGGTTCACGGATTCCTAACGTACTGAAGTGAATTGAGCTTCATAAACATAGCTTCCGAAGACAAGAGATGCGCCGTTGATGGAGAAAAGCAGGCCTTTGGCATTTGAGCTGGTTCCCATTCCCATTCCCATTCTTTCTCGCGACCTGGCCTGCTCTCGTAGAATTTTGTTCATGCAAGCGATTGCCGTTGCCGAATTTGGAAAAGCAAAGGCCAATGTACAAGTCGCATTCGCTGAAAGAGAAAAGATTTCGGGTGGTTCCCCAGGATAAAGGCACTTGCCGTCATGGCTTTGCGCAGCAAGAACCTGGGCTTCGGGTTGTATAAATTCGCCACGAAACTCCACCTGCAACTTCACTTCCGTCTGACGCTCGCTACCCATCGTATCCATTCCATCACCCGTTCCCGTAACGTCGTGTGTGTTCATGTTCAGGGACGGATTCCCGTTCTTGACAACGACGATGAGCACGTTCTCTTTTGTTGAGACTGAGTCGATCTGCAAGTCCAGATCCGGAGTTACCACGGATGGTGTGCCTGAGTAACCCGTTGTCGCTTGGTGTGGCGAGGGAGTACCGGGGGTTATGTAGACAATGATTAAACCAAAGAACGCCCAAACGGTTAAGGCAATGCCTTTCAAGAAGAAGCTGATAGTCGCTGCCACTTCTCCCTTGACTGCCGATGCCGCATAATTTGGATTCGGCCTAATCCGTTCAATATGCTTCTTGGTTGTCCACATTCCGACGATTGCCAAGGATACTCCAGCGGCCAAGGCAAACAGGGATACCATCTCCGTGGTGACCGGATCCCTGATCGAAAATCGATTCATGATTCCGTTAGAAAAGTACATGATCCACCCAGCGAATAGGATACTAACCCAGAACATGGACGCAACGACTGACCGCTTCAAGCCGTTTCGATGTCCGCTTTGGATGAGATAGACCTGGTGGCGAATTCCAAGCACAGTCCCGGGAATGCTAATCCAAGCTGAACACAGCCCCAACCAAAAAAACAGAGTAGGACTTGGACCTGGGTACTGAATCGCAATAGTAAACGGCAACAACAGAGAGGCAGCAATCAAAGCGATCGCGATCGTCGGTCTAGCAATATAGCTTGGTGTGGCTATCGTTGGAGGAAGTACTGGTGGCTTTGATGGCGCAGAACGGGATTGCATAGCAGGTTGCGGCGGCGAATTGCTGAGCAATTCCACTTGCGTTCTCACCTCATTAGCACTTTGCTGTCGAAGTTCGCGGTCCTTTTCAAGAGCTCGCATCACAACGTCATCGATTCGAGTATCTAGTGATTTCGTCCTTTCGGATGGTACCGAGAATCGACCTAGTGGCAGTTCGCCAGTGAGCATTTCATAGAACACCACCCCAAGAGAAAAGATATCGGCACGATGATCGACGTTGGCTGGCTGCTCCACTTGTTCGGGCGCCATGTAGTGCGGTGTCCCGATCGTCGCTCCCGTTGCGGTCAATCCTGTCTTGTCATCAACTCCAGCAAACTTAGCGATTCCGAAGTCGGCGATTTTCACGCGACCTTTCGTGTCTAGTAAGATGTTCTCGGGCTTGATATCCCGATGCAGAACCCCTTCGTCGTGTGCGAACTGCAACGCTTCACAAATCTTGGGGATAACACTCAAGGCCTGCTGCGGCGTGAATCTCGCGGACGCAAACGCTTGGCGAAGATTCACACCGTCAACATACTCCATGATGAGGTAGTAGTGCCCGTCGGTTTTCCCGAAATCATAGACACCAACAATGTTGGGATGGTTGAGTCGGGCGAGCAGTCGCCCCTCGCGTTCGAAGCGATCGGCAAACAAGGGCTCGCGGGCCAATCGCAATGGCAATATCTTCAATGCCACGATGCGGTCGAGTTTCGGCTGTCGAGCTTTGTAGACAGCTCCCATGCCCCCTTGGCCGATCAATTCGATGATTTCCAGTTGAGGGAATGCGGCTTGAATGGATTCGAGACTGGGCGGAACATGATCATTTGGTGGGAATTCGGCTCCGCCAGTGCTCATGGCGACGAACTGCATCAAGCAATGGGGACAAAGCCCACCGGGCGCATCCGCTAAGATGACGGAGTTGCATTTGGGGCAGTTTTGTCGACGGGTTTCGGCGTTCATAGGGGCACCAAGATACAAATCTTGAATCGGTAGCGACACTTCGAAAAAGAGTGCCTTCAAGAAATAATGAGGATTTGAAACTTCTAGGTTACCACTTTTTCCGCGAAAGTCCCAAAGTAATGCAGGCTGCGAGCCCTCATAACTTCAATGTGTATTCCAAGCACGTGGCGAAGTTAATCCCCTTGGATTCGCCCAAGAATGACTCGAGATGGCCGATTGTGGTAGCCTTGTGCGGTGAGACGAATATCCATGGCGCGGCGGTGTTTGTAGAATCGTGGCGGGGCACGGTCTACAATGTGCTCGCACTCTCGCACTTCTCGGCCGGCGCCTCGATTTTGCATTTCCAAAAGCGATAACGTGGTAGTAATCAGCCAGAAGTGTTGGTCATTTGAATTTTAAAAATCAAAAGGGATTGAGCCTGTGCTTCATTCGAATCGTCGCGATTGGGTAATCAAATTAACCGCTTTGGGAATTGGCTCGGTCGCTTTTCAACGCGTGCTTGCCCATAAGGCTAGTACAGCCGGTGTCATCACCCCTCAAATGATCAACGACGCCCAATGGATCGCGGACATTGAACTCACGGATGCGGAAAAAAATGTACTAGCGAAACAAGTTCAAGATCAGTCCGAAAAAGAACGAAAGCTCCGGGCGTTGAACATCGACGCGGACACCGGTCCCGCAATGGCTTTTTCCCCACACTTCTTTGCCGAACATCTGCCGGAAGATCGAATCACCGTCGAAAACGGTGGAGTAGCCAGTCCAGCACGTAGACTTGATTCTTCTTGGTCGGCGAGGACAAAGCAAAGTGGTAGGCGCTCCATCGATTGGCTCGATGAGTTGTCGGTGGCTGCATCTGGAATCATTGACCAAGCCAACGCACTTCGAACTGGAAAGATAACCAGTCAACGTCTGACCCAACTTTATTTAGGCCGGCTCAAAAAATTCGATCCAGTGCTGCGTTGCGTGGTGACTCTCACAGAGGAACTCGCCATGCAACAAGCCAAGCTTGCGGACAAGGAGCTTAGCGAGGGAAAGGATAGGGGTTTATTGCACGGCATCCCATGGGGCGCCAAAGACATCATCGCTGTCCCGCCGTTTTCTACGACATGGGGTGCCAAGCCTTACAAAGATACCGTTCGGCCCAACATGGCAACGGTTGCAGCCCGACTCAATGAAGCTGGGGCTGTCATGTTGGGCAAACTCTCCGTCGGGACGCTAGCCATGGGAGACATCTGGCATGAGGCAACGACCAAAAATCCATGGAACGTCGAGCAAGGAAGCTCGGGCTCGTCGGCTGGAAGTTCTTCGGCTGTTGGCGCTGGTTTGTGTACGTTCGCATTGGGGACAGAGACGTTGGGGAGTATCGTCTCGCCCACCCGTCGATGCCGTGTCATGGGATTGCGGCCTTCGTTCGGCCGGGTCAGTCGCTACGGATGCATGACGCTGGCGTGGAGTATGGACAAAGTTGGTCCAATTGCGAGACATGCCATCGACTGCGGAATCGTCTTGAACGCGATACAGGGAACCGATGGGCTTGACCCGACTGTAGTAGATCGTTCATTCGAATGGCCAACACCGTTCGATGTCAAGAAGCTGCGTGTTGGTTACATAGAATCGCAATTGTCGGAAAGCGAAATCGTCATCTTTGACAAGCTCAAGGGTGACGGTGCAGAAATGATCCCGATCGATTTTCCACAAACGATTCCCATGGATGCACTCATGGTTGGCTTGGATGTCGAATCGGCCGCGATGCACGATTCGCTTTTCCGATCCGCCGAATCGGATAGCGATATGGGGCTCTGGGGTCCATCGTTCCGGAAATCGCAATTCGCCCGAGGCATTCCATACGTTCAAAGCATGCGTGCCCGAACACTGCTCATCCAAGAAACCGAACGTGTACTGCGTAAGGTAGATGTACTACTCGGCAGCGATGATCTCGTACGGACGAATTTGTCGGGGCACCCCAGTATGGTCGTTCGCTTTGGGACGCAAGAATTGACACCGCCTAGGCGATCACGCGACAACGCTGGAAAGGTTGACGACTCGTCAAAGCCTGTCGTGATGGCGCCCCGTGTCATTAAGTTGACGGCAAAGTTCTTTGGTGACACTTGGCTCGTTGCAGTAGCAGACTACATTGAAACCCAGCTTCCCGCAGAACCTGAATTACCGAAAGCGTAGGGGGTGCAGATTTTCCGACACATCTCGATGATCACCAACAGTTGAATATTTGTTGCAACAGGCGAAGCCGTGTTTTCGTTGCTGTTGCTCATTCATCTGTGGTACTCATGCTCGATTCAGTACACACAACGAGCAGGAGTGCGAGAGTCGTTTCAAGCAGCACGAGCCATCGAACGCAAAATGCGGTGGCGTTGCAGGGGTTATCAATATACTTTGCGCTACAGCAACGCGATTCCATCGGGTGTAACGCGAAATAGCCGTTCCGAAATCGGATGATTGGTGGTGTCGAAATCGTGAGCAACCGCTCGTTGAAGCGTCTCGGGTTCGTTGCGATACTCGAACAACATCAATGCATCTCGGGACGGTACCGCAGCAACGATGTCCCGTCCCAAATGTGTTGCCGCGATTTGAAAGAGCTTCGGGTGCAGCAGATAACTTGATGGGGCGCCACCACTTGGTTGCAACGCGGCAATTCCAGGCATGTCATCACTCAACTTCATGACATGCAATTGTGGGTCGGGGTACGCGGCTAAGTTCTCGGTCGAGATTCGCATGAGCGTCTCCAACGAAACCCCCCATCGTTCCAGGTCCATGCTGTTGATAAAGCGAAACGTGTCTTTGTTGTCGAGTGCAAAGCAAATCCGGAGATCCGCAAGCCAGGGTGCGCTGATCAAAAAAGCAGAACCGTTTTTTGAATCCTTGTGCCGGTTGGTTTTTTGGTTCACTTCCTGGATATACTTGCCAGGCTTGAGCAGCGGTTGAATTCGATATCGAACGGACTCCCAGGATTCCTGTCCGAGTTCTTCGTTCGATTGCGACAGCCCAATGGTTCCTTGAATGAAGTGATCCACGATCTCATCGAGCATCGCCGGATCGCGTTTGACCTGCGATAGAAGATTGTCGAGCGATAGTTCGAAATTGTCCGCTACAACCTTTAATCCCTTTACTTCAATCGTGCGATTGGGCAGTTGAGCCACGAGAGCGTTTTGTATTCGTTTAATGATTCGTGTCGCAAGCAACTCATCCTCGCGGCAAACTCGCAGCGAGGAAAGCATACGCTCGAAGAGAGGCAGATACGTTTCCTTTTGATCGATCGAGCAACTGGAAGAGATGCCGAGAATCAGATCGGCCCCTAATACATACCAGCGTTGTCCGGCTTGTTCGGGTTCGGGCCGGTCGGCGGTGAAGTTGTTGTAGATGATCGTTGGATCGGTTCGAACATTCGTGGAGTCCACTTTGGCAAACATGGCGGTAGCCAGTTCCTCCCATTTTCCGGACTGTTCGATGATTGTTGTGTCGAGTGTCAAGGGTGTTCGGAAGATCATCAGCCCGACCCATCCGTCTGTATTTGGGACAGAGAATTCGACCGACCCATCGGATTCTTGTTGTACAAGCCAATGCGCAGGGTAATCGATTTCAAACAAATTTTGCGGATGCTGAAAGGTTAGGTAGTGGGGCGACGCATCGGTTGAATTGTGTTTGCGACGCAGATCCAAGGCGGCACGCGCCTTTTTTAGCGATCCGATTTTGTCTGCTTTTTTCGCCATGTTTTATCTCGGAGTTGGTCAAGCTTTTGGTGGAATTGTAGCTCAGCCCAGCTGTTGACAACAAGCGACGAATCGCAACGTGCAATAAGATTTCGCCTATGCGCTACAAAGCTTTCGATGTGTGGGCCTTGGGAAGGACGGGATCGCACGAAATGTAGTGCACGTATTCAAGGTGACCGGCAAGCGGTCAACCAAGGCGATTGGAAGCTCATCAAGTTGGATGTCTGAACGATGCTGTTCGCGAAACGCAACTTTCAACCGCAAGGAAACTCTAGATGAGTTCCTTGCCGAACACCATGAGGTGAACATCGCCTCGCGTAGTCCGAATGTCTGGTAAACAAGTGAATGACAACGATACGATGCCGTTCGCCAACTGAACTTCGTGGGTAATCTACAGGGAGATGCCCCGTTCGTTACCGCTTTCTGCGCAGGGGCCCAACGCACGTGCTAAACCCGGCATCCTCAAACGTGCTTCGACGTGGCTGAGATCGATAGCGGTCAGTTTTAAGCCCAAGCTAACATGCATCTGCGGTGTCGTGGGGCGAGAAGTGTGCTGGAATTGCAGTTTTCGAGTTATGCACTATACTGACTAGCGAGCGTAGACGTGCCCCAATGCGGCTTTGTCGATGGCTCATTGCCCTTTGGCAATCCCTCCAAACCTGCCTCGCCTTTGGCTCGGCATCATACGAACCGTTGCCATGAAACCCCTCCATCAGCCCTCTTTAGCCATCCCTTTAACCTGTCTGGCTTTTTGTTGTGCTGCATTGCTTGGCCAAGCGAACCTTGGATCTGAGCCGGTTGACGCAGAACCAACTGCGAGCACGCCGCTAAAGTTCGAATTGGACATTCAGCCCATCCTGACGGCTCGTGGATGCAATTCAGGTCCATGCCACGGCAAAGCACGCGGACAAAACGGCTTTGCGTTGTCCCTGCTCGGCTTCGATGCCAACATGGACTACGACGCGATCGTAAAGAATTCGAAAGGCCGCCGTCTGTCCTTCGCGTTACCACAGGATAGCTTGCTTCTGAGTAAGGCCACGGGCAAAGAACCGCACGGTGGTGGAGTACGATTTAGTGATACCGATGAAGACTATCGTTTGTTGTTGCAATGGATTCAAGGTGGAGTGGAACGAGTCAAGGAAACAGATCGAAAGCTGGTTAGCATCGATGTCGCGCCCGCCGCTCATTCCATGGTCGCCAATCAAAGCGAGGTATTGACCGTGACCGCTAAGTACGATGACGGTTTGACTCGCGATGTTACCAACATGTGCGCGTTCCAATCCAATGAACCCGCTATCGTCTCGATTTCACCCAAGGGTCAGGTGCAAGCGGGTGGACTACCAGGAGAAGCGACCATCATGGTTCGCTATATGGGGAAGATCGCGACATGGAGTACCGCTGTCCCCCGACCCGATGCAGTTGCGAGTGACCGCTACGAAGTGTTGCCTCGCAATAACTTCATTGATGACTGCGTTTATCAAAAGCTATCGACACTCAACATCCTGCCGAGTCAACCTTGCAGTGAATCCCAATTTTTACGACGACTTTATCTGGATGCGATCGGTCGATTGCCGAGCCCGGAGGAGCTGAGGGCATACGAATTGGACCTCGAACCGAACCGGCGTTCGCGTTGGGTCACGTTGGTGCTTGAACGTCCAGAGTATGCTGATTTTTGGGCAAACAAATGGGCGGATCTCTTGCGGCCCAATCCCTACCGCGTCGGGATCAAAACCACGTACAGTTTGGACGCTTGGCTCAGGGATGCATTTCGCAAAAATCTTCCGTACGACCAGTTTGTTCGGCAACTCGTTACTGCGCAGGGTAGCACCTGGCGTAACGGATCGGTCACAATCTTTCGTGACCGTCGTGAGCCCGAAGAAATCACGACCATGGTCAGCCAGCTCTTCCTAGGCGTTCGATTGGAATGTGCCAAGTGCCATCAACACCCCTTCGAGGTCTATAGCCAAGCGGACTTTTATGGGATGGCTGCTTACTTTGCAAGAGTTGGTTACAAAGGGACGGGGCTTTCACCGCCGATTTCCGGGAGCGAGGAAATCGTTTTTGCAAAAGCCAAAGGAGACGTAAAGCACCCACTTACCAACCAGGTATTGCCACCCAAAGCACTAACGGGCGTCGCGCAAGCACCAATGCCAGACCAGGACCCTCGCGTGAGCCTCGCAGATTGGATGCTGTCGGTTGACAATCCAACGTTTGCGCATGTGGCGGTGAATCGAATTTGGGCTGAGGTTATTGGTGTCGGCATTGTCGATCCTGTAGACGACTTGCGAGCGACCAATCCCCCGAGCAACGAGGCATTGATCTCTGCCCTTGCAAAGCATTTCCGTGAGGTTGGATTTGATCAGAAGAAATTGCTATACACCATATTCACGAGCCAGGTGTATGCACTTTCGTCACAACCTAACGAAACGAACGCTTCCGATGCACGAAACTTCTCTCGTCACTATCGCCGACGATTGAAGGCCGAAGTGGTCTCGGACGCGATCTCAGACTGTACGCTACAAGCCGAGGACTTTGATGGAATGCCAAAAGGGACTCGTGCTATGCAACTCTGGACGCATCGAACCAGTTCGGAATTACTCGACGCCTTTGCGCGTCCTGACCCAAATCAAGACCCACCGTGTGAGCGAGCCACCGGTACCACGATGACCCAAACGCTGCACCTGATGAATGCGGCGCATATCCAAAAGCGAATCTCGGCCGACGGTGGTCGATGTGATCAGCTTGCGAAGTCCGAAAAAGACGCAAACGCCCTGGTTACCGAACTTTATTTGATCATCTTCAATCGAAAACCCGATGAAATAGAACGAAGTGCGTTGGTTTCGGAGTTTGAAAAACCTAAGGCGGACCGCCGCCGACTTATTGAAGACATCATGTGGTCCATGCTCAATTCACCCGAGTTCCTTTATTTGGATTAGTAGGAGTTGGTTCAATGCTTCGACGATCGTGTTTGCAACTTGGGCTGGCTGGACTGGCCGGCGGTAGTTTCATTGATTTGCTCGCCATGCGCCGCGCGTCCGCCAGCGACAGGAGCGAAGGAGCCAAACCCAAAAGCAACTGCATCCTGATTTGGATGGACGGTGGGCCAACGCATTTTGAAACGTTTGATCCGAAACCGGAAGCGCCTGTCGAGATTCGAGGTGAGTTTCGGCCGAT
>JANMNR010000353.1:0-8593 GCA_031368325.1 Pirellula sp. | reverse complement strand
CCGAGTTCGATTTTGTTAGCGCGGGTATTCCCTCATTAGGCTCGACACCCGGAGCCTTTCGATTTCATCGCGATGTGTTGGCGAATGGTCCTGTCGATCTCTTGTTCGAGGAGGCAGCTGTCAACGATGACACCAACGGGTTTTCGGATGTAGAACAAGTGCGTGGAATGGAGGGTATTGTGCGTCAGGCACTCCTCTCCAATCCATTGATGGACATTGTACTGTTGCATTTTGCTGATCCGGGCAAGATCGCGGAGATTCGAAAAGGCAAATCGCCTGCGGTCATCGTCAATCATGAACGGGTTGCGGACCACTATCGTATTCCCTCGATCAACCTTGCTCGCGAAGTAACGGAACGAATTGAGGCAGGGGAATTCACGTGGGAAAAAGACTTTCGCGACTTGCATCCCGCTCCGTTTGGTCATGCGTTATATGCCGCGACAGTTAGCCGCATGTTTTCGGCTGCTTGGCAAGCGAAGGGCGTGGGAAACAAGTCAACAAAAGCTGAATTGCCAGAGCCATTAGATGCTACAAGCTACTTTTACGGCCGGCTTGTAAGCCCAGTTGCCGTTTTGGAAAACAAGACGCTTTCGCTCGGCAGCGGCTTTCGTATTGATTCGAATTGGAAGCCATCCGGCAAAGCGGGAACTAGGCCGGGGTTTGTGGATGTTCCTGCGTTGATCGCAGAGTCGGCAGGAGCGACGATGACCTTGAGGTTCAAAGGGAAATGTGTTGGCGTGTTTGTGGCGGCAGGGCCCGACACAGGTCGGATTGAGTATCGAATCGATCAGGGAGGATGGCAAACGCATGAGCTCTACACCCAATGGAGTGCAGGATTGCATTTGCCATGGGCGAAAATGTTGGCATCGGATCTGATAGATGGAGAACATGAGATCGAGATGCGAGTCAGTCCGGATGCGCACGACCGGAGTCAAGGTCATGCGATTCGTATCATCCATTTCCTGATCAACGAGCCGGGATTGTAATTGGATGTTTGAAACGATACGCCGCCTATGAAAAACTATTGGAAAGCATTGCGAGATGCAGTACTTTCGCCACAGGTCGATTCAGGAAACGTTGACCAACGTCTTCGTCAATCCACATTGCCTGTTCCCGTGGTATGGCTCCTAGGTAAGACTCAGTCGGGCAAGACTTCGATTGTCCGAGCCATAACGGGTAGTTCTACGGCGGAAATCGGGAATGGTTTTCGCCCTTGTACACGCACCGCTAGACTGTACGCTTTTCCCGACGAATCAAATTGTTTATTGCGATTTCTTGATACACGAGGCTTGGGAGAAGCGGGCTATGACGCTGCCGAGGACTTGGCATATTGTCAGGAGAATGCTCATTTGGTTATGGTTGTTGTTAAAGCGATGGACCACGCGTACGGTTCCTTGATTGATGTGCTCAAGGTGATTAGCAAGAGGCGGCCAAACTGGCCTGTCATTGTGGTCCAGACGTCGTTGCATGAAGGTTATGCGGGAGTTTTGGACCAGCATATCGATCCATATCCATTCGACGTAGAACCCTGGCCAACGACTTTACCTGTCGAGTTGTCTCGGTCACTCCGAAATCAGCGGCAAGAGTTTGCTGGTTTTACGGATCGATTTGTGGCCGTGGATTTAACTTTGCCCGAGGATGGCTTTACGCCAAATGATTATGGGTTAGAGTCCCTTTGGGCGGCTATTGAAAAGGTGTTTCCGTACGGATTGCGGGCCATGTTGGAGACGCAGCCGGAACTCAAAGCGGAGTTAGGGGATATCTACTATGCGACAGCTTGGCGTCACATCATCAGTTACAGTGTTGCGGCGGGTGGTGCGGGGGCGGTCCCCTGGCCATTGGTAGATATCCCGGTAGTAATCGGAATTCAAGCGAAAATGTTCCATGCGATTTCGTCTATTTACGGTCAGCCTTTAACATCGCAGTTGATGACGGAATTTGGAACTGCGGTTGGTGGAAGTATGTTTTCTAGGTTCGTACGCAGCATGATCGCCAAGTTCATTCCGGTGTTTGGTAGCGTGTTTGGGGCAGCATACAATGCCGCCACGACTTATGCGCTAGGTTGTTCGTTGAGTTGGTATTTTGCTCAAGTGCGGCGAGGCACAACACCTGAGGCTGGCATGCTAAGGGAGTTTTATGCAAAAGAACTAGAAGAGGGCCGGAGGAGATTTGGGAGCTTTGCAAAGCGAACCAGAACGGCTGATCCGATTCCAGATAATAAATCGAACCCAGCAAATAAAGTGTGATTCACCCATGCAACGCTGGAAGATTCGAATTTTTTTGGTTGTGGTACTTACGCTTCTACCTTACGTCTGTTTGATGGGACTAGGATGTTGGTGGTTGTACGAACGCGGACTGTTGACTTGGTTTGCGATCGCAGCAGCTGCTGTCTCACTCGTAGGATGGAAGATGGACTGGGTGTATCGCATTGGCAAGCTAAATGCCATTCGAATATCGACGGACACACTCGGAGCCTCGGGCGAGAAAGGTGCGAGAAACGCGATCGAGAGTATTGCCATTCGAGTCGAGAGTCAACCGCCAGCGCTGGACGACCTAACTGCATGGACGGTGATTGCCGCGGAAGTATTTGCAGCAGCTGCTGTGCAATTTGGCAGGAAATCCGAGAATCCCGCCTTGGAGATAACGGTTCCAGATGCGATGCTCATTGCGGAACGGGTGCTTCATGATTTGCGAGCAGAAGCAAAGGAACATATTCCCGGCTCGCACGTGTTGACCATCCGTCAGATCCAAATTGCGACGAGCTTTTGGAAGCGATCATCGGCGATTACAGCCAGTGCAAGCCCATGGCGGTTGGGCTATCGCTTGATCCGTTTTGCAATGAATCCTGTTTCCGGAATTTTCAAGGAAGCCAACGACACACTACTCGGTGATTTGAGCGTGACTACGTTTGAAGAAGCGCGACGATGGGCTATTGGCTATAGCGTACGGCGAGCAGGAGAGTATGCAATTCAGTTGTATAGCGGGCAGCTTTCCATCGATGAGATCGGTTTTCTGAATGACCGATCATCCAAAACAGGGTTGGACACCGACATGGCAATCGAGGTGAGTTCTCGCAGGATGGACGAGCCGTTGCGAGTAATCGTTCTTGGGCAAGCCAAGGCGGGGAAATCTAGTTTGATCAACGCGATCTTTGGAGAAATTCGAGCAGCAACAGATTCACTACCATGCACAGTGGGTGTCACGCCATATATGCTTGAGCGCGGAGGTTTGCCCAAAGCTATCTTTTTCGACACGGAGGGGTTTGGGGGGAAAGATGATCGTCGCGCACTCACGCAACTTGACGAGGAGCTTTTGCGATGCGACTTGATCATCATGGTCTGTTCCGCAACGAACGCGGCACGTGCACCGGATCAAGTCTTGTTGGACCAGCTTCGCCAACGCTTCGCATCCAACAGTCGACGATCGCTTCCGCCGATTGTCATTGCGTTAACGCATATCGACCAACTTCGTCCCTTTGCCGAATGGAATCCGCCCTACGATTTGCGAAGCACAGACAACATCAAGGCAAGGAACATTGCATCTTGCATCGAATCCTTGGGAGTCGATCTGGGTGTGCCGCAAGATCAAATTGTGCCGGTATGTCTTCGGAGCGATGCGATTTACAACGTCGTAGAGTCCTTTGCGCCGGTAATGCTCGATGCAGTTCCGGATGCGGAACGGGCGAAGCTGCTGCGGCTTTTGAAGGAGTACCATGCAGGAGATTTTTGGGTACAACTTAGGCTGCAAGCTTACAACACCGGAAAGATACTGGCGAAGGCGGCAGGGAATCTGATTTCTCGGATTAATTAATTCATTTCCTGAGGTGATAAGTCTGAGCTAGCGCCTCAGGCTAAATTGCAAACGCAATTTCAATCGTACATGTAGGAACTTTCCAAGAATTTTCAGCAACCTGCGAATGAGTGCTAGTCGTACTTTGCCACTATAAATCATCAAAAAAGACTGGACTCTATAATGAAGAAGTTAAAAGTATGGATTTCGCTAGTCGTTTGTTGTGGATGTATCGTAGGCTCACTTCTTGGTGACGATCCGGTTCCGCCCAAAAAAGTTGAGGCTGTTGACGAGGCTACACGACGATTTGATTTGGTGGTACGGGAGGACATTTTTGCCGGATTCGATGGAGACGAAAACGCGTTGAAACGTGGGCAGGAGGAATGCGAAAAGGCATTGAAAGTGAATCCAAAAAATGCAGAAGCCATGGTTTGGCTTGGTGCCGTTAAGGTCTTTAAGGCCGGTGCTCTTTTCGGCAAAAACAATCCTGGTGAAGCGTTTCCGCTTTGGACGTCAGGTATTAAGAGTATGGATGACGCGGTAAAGTTGGAGCCAGACAACGTTGGAGTGCGGATCCCGCGAGCATCTGTTTTGTTACCTGCAGCCAGAAATACGCCACCGGCCATGAGCACTCCGCTCTTGAAAACTGTTTTGGCGGACTTCGAGTACATCTACAAAAAGCAAGTCGATCATCTAGACAGTCTTGGAACGCATCCTCGCGGGGAATTGCGAATGGGTTTGGCGGATACCTATCGATTGCTTGGTAAATTGGATAGTTCCAAAGAACAGCTTGAAGCCATCGCCAAGGAGCTTCCGGACACGGTGTATGCAACGCGAGCGAAGGAATGGCTTGCGGCAGATCCCGGAAAGAAACTGGCACACAACTGTATCGGTTGTCACACGAACTAGGACCTCTTTGTCGCTTCCACTGGTTGCCTCCGCCGGCGCGAACCCGAACGCGAGGCTTAGGATTAGATAGCGTTTTGGTTCATTGGTTTAAACGCTTGAAGGTGAACGGTTTGCGACCAAACTGGCATTAAAGACAAGGCTTTTATGTCGTTGTTTCTTACACTGTATTTCTCGCCGAGACTGCGGTTGTCTCCACAAAGAACTGATCTGACTCCTTAGAAGCATAAAGCAGACGGCAAGTGCATGCCCACGAGTTTGTTGCGTGGGATCGTTTCCGGCCCATTGCTAAGGTGACAAAAACGCAATCGGCACCGAAACCGTGCGACTCCTATAGGCGACTTGAACTGAAACCGACATAATACAGGGAAGGACGTTTTTCGGTTTACGGGAGTTGAGCATGGACGCAAGCTGGCATGAAACATTTGTGGACTTTGGCGAAGATCCACTTATGCCTTTCCCTCGTACTCCACTGAGTCGAATCGAGTCGGAAAAAACGGACGAATTGCGTTCGTTGGTTTCACGCAACGCACCCAAGCTCCCCGGCGTCTACGGCATGTTGGATGCCACCGGTAAGCTGATCTATGTTGGGAAATCAAAGTCGCTTCGCAATCGCTTGCTCAGCTATTTCATGCCCAACAACACGGACGAGAAAGCCGGTAGGATTATCCAGGCAGCCGAGACCATCGTTTGGGAGAAACAGCCGAGTGATTTTGGTGCATTGCTTCGCGAGCAAATGTTGATTCGGCGTTGGCAGCCTAGGCTCAATGTGGTCGGTATGCCAAAACGCCAACTACAAGCGTTTGTCTGTATTGGAAATTCCCCTGCGGAACAATTCTATTTGAGCAAACACTTCGACCCAGACGCAACCTGCTGTCACGGTCCGTTTCATGGCATGGGGAATTTGCATCGTGCAGTTGAGACGCTGAATCGACTTTATCTGCTTCGTGATTGTAGCCAGAAAACACCGATGCTTTACTCGGATCAGCTACAACTTTTTGATTTGGAACTTAGGGCAGGTTGCGTTCGCCAGGAAATCGGATCTTGCCTTGCCCCTTGTTTGCGGTCATGTAGCCGACACGGATATGCCGAACAAGTCGACAAAGCAACACAATTTCTAAACGGTACGTCGATCGATGTGCTGGCGGAAGTAGAACAACAAATGCACCGAGCCGCAGCTGGGCAGCATTTTGAACATGCCGCTCGGATGCGAGATGATTTAAAGATTTTGAAGTGGCTATCGAATCGACTAGCGAGCTTAAAGCGGGCTCGCGAGCAGTATTCATTTATCTATTCCGTTCATGGTTGTGACGGCCGTGATATCTGGTACTTGATCCGAAAAGGTGGCATCGAGCACGCAGTTGCCGCCCCAAAAAACGCTTCACAATGGCGTTCTTCGAGATCGGAGTTGACGCGTTGGCACCAAACCAAGGAGTCGGCTGGGGCGGGTTTCTTGCGTTACGAGGAGACCATCGGTCTTGTCACTTCGTGGTTTCAAAAGAACCGAAACGAACTTCTAGAAACCCGAGCCGTAACCGAGATTCCATTAAGTTGGAGTGAAATGAATTCGACCATGAAAGAGAAGCAATTGACGGTCGGATAAATTAGGATTCCGCAAATTCCATGCGTACCTTTGCGAACTCAAGATCCTCTTGATAGTCCTCTGTCAGTTCCAGGGCCCAACGACATAGCTCTTTTTCGTTGTCGGACTTCTTCGATTCTTTCAGCGCCTTGAGTTTGGATTGAGCCGCGAGAAGACAAGTCAGCCGCAAGTTCCTGTCGAGCTGTGTCTCGGCCAAGTCACTTTTGGCGGTTCGGAGCAATTCCGGTATACAGTGGTATATATCCTGAATCGCGACCTGCTGAACAATTGGCCAAAGAATGTCGGCACGTTTTGGATTCCTAAACGACCAGGCGTCCCACGCGTTTGCGCCGTTTACATCTTTTGCTTCAAGATAGTCAATTAATATTTCCGGACCAAGGCTTCGGTTGACTGTTCCGTAACGCACTTTGGCCACTTGCCAGTCTGTCGCGCCAACTAACGGAAGCGTTTGCAAAATGGATTTGGTGCACGGGCTGGCCGCCGGCGAAAGTGTGGTACTCCCCAGTCGGATTTTCGTGCCCGGCAGTCTCCAATAGTAAAAGTCCCTTTTTTGGAAGAGTTGCGGGCAGAACTCGGTTCCACCAATCGACATGTTTGCCAAAAAAAAGGGAAAACCGAAAAGGCAGCCCACCGACAGAACGATGGTTGCGATGAGGATTCCACGCACCGGAACTCTTCTTGAATTTATATCTGCCATATTTGAATTCGACTGGCAAAAAGGCACATGCCGGATTGGGAGGAACCGTTGGAGATCCGAGGATCATTTTCATTTTCGACGGATCAGTATAATCTTCACTGGATAAAATTGGCCCAGCGTGCATCATTTGTCGGGGGAACGGCCCCAACCATTCCGTGAATGCTGGAGAAAATGCTGCAAATCGAGGAACCCAGCCATGCATTGGAAGTTGCGAACACTCGTGAGTCATGGCCAAAAACCTAAGGTCGACTGGGGATCGCATTTCGACTTTTTTACCAACGCATGGAGCAAACAACGCCGTCTGGCACATGATTCTCAGGGTTTTTTTTCCTCAGCTGTTTGCTTTGACCGCGAAAAAGAGCCGACCCCTTCGTCCGATCCGAAAAAACAGCTGAACTTTGATTCGCCTGAGGTAAAGTGCCGCATCCTTGAGGCGATTCTCCTCATCGCCAAAGAACCGTTATCTGCACGCAAGCTTGCGACCATGGCAGGATTGGCGGATCCGACCGAAGCCAGAACGCTGGCCCGTAAACTGAATGAACAATTTGATTCCACGGGCCACGCCTTTCGAGTCGAGGAAATAGCTGGTGGAATGCAGTTGTTGACGCGACCGCAGTTTGCGACCTGGCTAAGACGCTTGGAACATGTGCCCGGCGAAGAGCTTCTAAGCCAGGGAATGCTAGAAACTCTAGCCATTATTGCCTATCGGCAGCCGCTCATTCGTGCGGAAATCGAGGCCATTCGTGGCGTTAGTTGCGACGAAGTGCTGCGTCAACTCATGCAGCGCGACATCGTTCGTATTTGCGGGAGGCATGAAGAATTGGGACGTCCCTATCTTTATGGGACGTCGAAACGATTTTTGCAGCTTTTTGGCCTGCAATCTTTGGATTCGCTCCCAAGAGCACAAAAGATTCGGGCCGCGGAAGCCGAAACAGCATCCAGACTTGCCGGCGATCCTACGCCAGGGCAAGATAGCGACGTAAAAGGAGATTTAGACGTTCCCGCCCCCCGTACGGTGCGAGCCAACCACCATTGACCGACCGTTAACATTGGGTAATCATGCTTGCTCGAAAACCCTAAATTTGTCAATTTCCTCGGCCAAACCGTAACGGGTGTGGTCAACAGGAATTCGATTGCTAACATTACACTCAGTATTTTGTAAAGTCTCCCGTCCCTAAATTCGTCTGCTCAAGAAAGTAAGGAGTCCATTGTGAAGATGACGCTAGCGGCTACCGAGTTGCCTGGATCTTTGAAATCCGAATTGTTGAATTGGAATTGGCAGTCGATCGAGCCAACTAATTCTCGCATCGTGATGGTCGACGAGGATGAAGATGATGACGAATTCGATGACGACGATGATGAAGACGAAGAGGATGACGATTTGGATGACGACGACGAAATCCTAGACGATGATGATGAAGAGGACTTGGATGACGACGAGGACGATGAACTCGGCGTCGATGGAAAGAAATCCAAGAAGAAGGTTGACGTAGAGGATGAGTGGGAAGAAGTCGGCGATGATGATGATGAAGACGACGACGAAGAAGACGATGATGAGGACGAAGACGACGACGACTGGGATGATGATGATGATTGGG
>JANMNR010000293.1:0-4309 GCA_031368325.1 Pirellula sp. | reverse complement strand
CGTTCCTGCTCGGCGATGTCATCACCGTCGAGGTCCAGAATCGCCGAGACTTTCCCTTTCGATGCAACGACAAGCCCACGACCATGATGCTTTCCGTCGCGAGTACTCCCAGCCAACAAAGCATGGCCAGGTGGAATTAACGCCATTCCAATCGGACCTCGCAATCGACCTTGATTCTCAAAAAACCTCGTCGCCGAATCTTCGAGTCCATCGCCATTAAGATCGCTCAACAACCAAATGTCGCCGTTGTATCCGAGCGCGTAGAGCAGTCCATCCGCTCGATATCGAAGATTGTTGATATTCGTCAACTCGACCGGAAGCTCATGAACCGTAAAGCCCGGTATGAGCATCTGCACAGGCGGTGGGTGAGCAACAGCTTCTAAAACAACGGTCGAACGCGAATTCTCTTGCGATACCGTCGCATCACGGGCGATCGCCTCTTCAGCCAGCGCGCTCGTTGAAAACAATGCATTGCAGCCCGCGACTACCGCAATGATTAGGGGAAAGTAGCGAGGAACGAGAGATAATGCGAACATATAGTAACTCCATGCGGATAGCGGGTAGTGTAAGCTTGAGTAGCCTGCACCGCAACTTAGAAGATTTGCCGTCATCGAGCATTTCGGGGGAGGACTTCAAATGTTCTTCATCGCTCGCCGGTTGTATGTTGGCACATCTCGCACCGGTTTGAAACACGGCTTGATATGCAGGAGCCATGCCGCTTGCTCGAATTTAAATCCGGTTTGGATGTCCACCACTAGCAAATATGGTCTTGCCATCTGTAACCGGCGTCCCGCAGGTTGCTTCCGACGTTGCTGCACAAGCCCACAGTTGTTCGCCATTGGACGGATCGTAACTTACCAGTTGATCGCAACCGCTTAGCACTAACTGGTCTCTTCCGCCGATTTTTGCAAGCAACGGAGTTGAGTAAGTCGAAACCGCCGGTCGCTTCTTGCGCCAAACAACCTCCCTTGTTTCCCGGTGTAGTGCCGCGATGTAACCATTTCCCCAAATGTCTGCGGCGACGATCACTCATGATTTGTAGACGAGAGGAAACGGGGCATATCCAAACTTGGAAATGAAACCGCCCACTTCTTTTTGCCAGACTAACTTGCCATTTAGATCGATCGTCGAAGCAATGAGTTTTTTCGAATTGATCAATGCACGTACAACTAAACTCGATTGAATCAGTCTTCTCATAATGAGGTTACCTTCCATCGGGGTGATTGTTTGGATCTCGACTGCCGATCTCTTTTCCATAGCCATCGATTTCTGCTTGATTGACTTGACCGTCTTTGTTCGTATCCGCTGCATCGAAATGAAAGAGAAGTCGATTCACGTCACGGTGAGGTTCCGAGCGACCGAACGACTCCATCTCATTTCGGTATACAATTCCATCGCGATCATGATCGGCTGCGGACCAAGGTCCGTTTGGACCAGGTCCCCAGGGCTGTGCTAAGAAGATGAATGCCGCGCTGCCAGGACTGCCGCGACCAGAACGAACGCGAGTCTTGCAGGGCGGCTTAGACCCAAAAAACAGTTTTTAGAAGATTGAAGATGCGAGACCATGGTGTTCATAGTTGATTTTTTTCTTTCTAAATTTTTTGGAACGAGAACGGAAGTGACCCTGCCATCGGTCTGGAGTTCGGATTGGCAGCTTTTCAATAAGTCCGCTAGTTCGCTTGCGGATTGGAAACGTTGGTCTGGGTTTTTTGCATGCAGTTTGGTGATAATGGTTTCCAGTCAATCAGCGACTTCTGGCACGGTTTCATGAATTGCGCGGGGCGTATCCTCAATGACGCGCTTTAACATCGCCAAAGTATTCGGCGCTCGAAACGGTGGACGACCACAGGCCATCTGATAGAGGACGCTTCCTAAACTAAATAGGTCAGCTCGGTGGTCGAGTGTCTGCCCAAGAGCCTGCTCTGGCGCCATGTACATTGGCGTCCCAGAGATGACGCCGGTACGAGTCATGCTGGCATCGTCGACGGCTCGTGCAAGACCAAAGTCTGTGATCTTTAGCTTGGGATTCGTTCCAGACTCAATCAGAATATTTCCAGGTTTTATGTCGCGATGCACCAAGCCTTGAACATGAGCAGCGGCGAGCCCACTTGCCATTTGGCGTCCCAATTCGAGTATCTCTTGGACGTCGAATGGTCCCGCTTGATCTAGCGCTTGTTGCAGCGTTTGGCCCTCGACCAACTCCATGACGATAAATGGTAGTGGCTTTTCTTCGACCCCATATACATTGAACAATGTTCTCGTTTTTAATCGCTGCTGCAGTTCTCGCTTCTCGTAGGAGTCGTTTTCGAGGTGGCGATGTTGCTGCCAAGTATGAATTCATCACTTTGATCGACACCATTCGTTGTAGCTTCTCATCAAAAGCATTAAACACGATCCCGAACCATTCACATCAACTTTGCTCAAACACAGCTGATTTTGGCTGCTTTGGCATTCGCTGCAGGTGTTCTATTGTTGTTGGGACGCTGAACATCGTCTCGCTAGGCAGCGTTACCTTTTTCGGTAGGTTAACAGTACCTGTAAAATCAAGGAATGCGGCAAAGGCGCGGCCTTGCATTTCGCTCGTATGTACTCACACAATGCTAATGCTTCCCTGGGATGGCACAGCACGTCATGAATCGATTGTCCCTTGCACATTGTTTCGAGACTTGTTGCTGCAAGCTTGCGGAAATCCGCGACTCCCATAGTGCATCCGCCATCAGCAAGGAGTGTCGAAAGTTTTACTTTGGATGGCGCGCCAATTAGCTTCAGAGGACACTCTTTTCGTCGACGAATGTTCATGAGTGTTCCCAAAATAAGGGCGTCATGAAGATTGGCATTTGGAAATTGCTCGCGAACGCATTCACAGAATCGTGTCGCGACGGCCGGCGTTCGGAGTACTACATCGATTGTGGATGTTGGGAAATCTGAACGCAACGATCCCAGTAGTATGTCTCTAAATCCCTCGGGGGTACCTTCAAATCCGCAAGCCTTCAAATTCTCGGATAGCTTCATTTCCATTCCCGTTTGTGAAAAAGTTTTGTCCTCGCATTCCGCGTTAAGATCGGAATGGTTGGCGACTAAGAATTGTCATCATTACTATACAACCAGTCCAGCCAACCACACCCTGCCTAGCACACCCTGCCTAGCACGCGTAACGCGACTTGCCTCGCAAGTTTAGTTATGGCATGGACCAATTCGAATGAAAGACATAAACGACACACACACCGCACAACGGTTGAGTTGTGCGGTGAAGTCCCTTTGACAAAATATGATCTCACCGTAGATAACTAGCGCACCGCTTCTAGGAATCGGTAGTCGTAAAGCGCTTCTTCTCGGCGCAGTTCACTCAGGATCGCGATTCGTCCAGTGGTCGCAAATGCGAGCTTAAAAATTTCCCACTGATCGTCGCTTATATCCCCCTGTTGAGAGGTGGCGCCGCCCCCCTCCCAAGCTATGGATACGCTTCTTCCGCCAGCAACTGAGTAGCTACCAAGACTGGTTAATCGACCGAAATGCCATTCGAAGTTATTTCCAGCTTTTTTTGCTTGGGCTGCTTCAAGTGCCTCTTCGCCGGACTCGTGAATCTGGCGTTTGACTGTTCCAGAACTCTTTTTTGCCATCGCTGTCTCCTTCGTAGATGTCTTTGGAAATTACCTCAACTCTCGATCACAGCTTCGTTGTCGGACTGCTCGGTCGAAATCTTGAAAAGCGAACAATGTCGCATACGAAGTGATCGATCGAGAAACGTCGTCACACATGTTACGGAGGGGTGATTTGATTTCAAGGGGATCGGCCTAGGATTCTGAGGTGTTTTTCCCAATCGAAAATTGCGATTTGTCCTAAATGAAGTAGGGTACGGACCATCCGTAAGCGCACTTGATTCTGCAACTGACGCTTATTAATCGCTATGCGCAACGTCAATGCTTCGTACCGCACCAGCAAAGTGAATCAGCCCGATCGATTCAATCGATCTGGTTAACAGTCTCGGATCGGAAGAATCGCGTCGATCGGCATAACAGGGCATCAAAGATGCCCAAATTAATTGGATATCCGATTGGGTGATTTACTCAGTGAACGACGCAGTCTACCTGACAAACGTCCGAGAATGACTCTGTTGCCGCTCATGTTGCCGCTATCATCACTGAGCAAACCTGACTCGCTGAACTCTTTGAGAAGCTCGATCGTTATCCAGATTTAGATCGACTCTCTGGAATGAGCAACACGGAAGAAGGCGGTAGAATGCTTGCATCGGGAGATCGTGTGATCCGAATCCACACTGGAGTATATCGTTGGCATGACAAGAGCGCTC
>JANMNR010000279.1:0-5122 GCA_031368325.1 Pirellula sp. | reverse complement strand
CCGTTCTTTACCCGCCGCCGCGATGGGCGCGGAACGGGTCTAGGACTGCCCATCACCAGCCGCATTATCGCCGACCATGGGGGACGCATCACTCCCAAGAGCCAAGGCGTAAACCGCGGCACCCGATTCGAAGTGGTTTTACCTAATCAACCCGCCAGTAACGAAAAAAATGACTCAACCCGTGAAAAAATCGCAGCCTAACCAGCTCTCCATACTGTTTGCAGACGATGAACCATCCCTGCAAGAATTGATGCGCATGGAGTTGCCTCATTTGGGGCATCGCGTGACGGTTTGTCCCGACGGATACACCGCCGTCGCTGCAATGGAGCGCGAAGCATTCGATTGTTTGATCGTCGATTTGGACATGCCTGGAATGAACGGTATTCAAGTCATTGAACGCGCAGCCACCCTTTCACCGAGAACCGAAGCTATCGTACTGACGGGCAAGCAATCGCTTGATTCCGCCGTCGCCGCCTTGCGGTTTGGTGTTATCGACTACTTGAGCAAACCATGCCGATTATCCGAACTGCAATCCCTTTTGCAACGCGTGGCTGCACGGCGTGAACTCAAGCGAAACTCGGCCGCAATGGAACACAATTCCGAATCGGCCAAGTCGAACTCGCCGAAATTGATCGGTAGCTCCAAGGCGATGCAGGATGTACTCACATTGATCGGCAAGGTCGCGAGAACACAAAGCACGGTCCTAATACGAGGCGAAACAGGTTGCGGCAAAGAGCTGGTCGCACGCGCGCTGCACGATCAGAGCACGAGAAGCGACAAAGCATTTGTGGCTGTCAATTGCGGCGCGCTACCCGAGAACTTGATCGAAAGCGAACTGTTTGGTCACAAGAAAGGAGCTTTCACCGGCGCCGATTCCCAGCGCGAGGGGCTCTTCGAAGTTGCAATGGGCGGCACTATCTTCTTGGACGAAATCGGCGAGTTGCCATTGGCCATGCAAGCCAAACTGCTGCGTGTCTTAGAGAGCGGGGATATCCGACGCGTCGGCGACAACCAAACGTTTCATGTCGATGTTCGCGTGATCTGTGCCACGCACCGTGATGTGGAGACCATGGTCGAAACGGGTGCGTTCCGCGAAGACTTGATGTTTCGTATCAACGCCTTTGAAATTCACGTCCCAGCTCTCCGAGACCGCATGGAAGATGTAATGCCGTTGGCTCGCCATTTGTATCTGCGGCATCGCCCGGAACACGCGTCCGTTGCCGAAGTGTTTGCACCGGAAACGATTGCCGTCTTCAAACAACATCCTTGGCCCGGCAACGTTCGCGAATTGGCCAACGTGGTAGAGCATGCGACTATTCTCTGCGATCATCCTCCGATCCTACCAGAACATTTGCCACGCCACTTTGGAGACAAACGGGCCAAGCGCGAAGTGAAAGCGACCGTTAGCACTGCCAACCCGCTGAGCCTCAGAGAGATGGAATCCTTGGCTGTGCAGGAAGCAATTCAAAGGCATCAGGGAAACAAGCCGGCAGCGGCAGAGGAACTCGGCATTAGCCTCAAGACGCTTTACAACAAGTTGAACCAAAGCGATCTTGCCAGCAAGAAGGCTGCCTAGTTTCAATCCCCCACTCCGCCGTACAACTTTTGCGACGATAGTGCAAGGCAGAACAATGGGGACAAACGAATGTGGGCTTCAAGCGGACCAAGTGATTCTTATGTCCTGCTTCTTCCGCATTCCATCCCGAAGGCATTTCCCTTTCGGGATGGAAAACTGCGCAAAGCAAAAGCCAACGCAATTCCGAATTTAACATCCTAGGCTTCACCGCCTTAACCCAAGTACTGCGCCGCCAGGAGCAATGGCCCATGGATCGGTTCCCGAACGAGATGATGCGTAACTGGCGAGAGCCGACGCAACTCGAGTTTTCTTAACAGCTCCGCGACAATCTCCGGATGATGGCATACGACGCCGCCACTCAGTGCCAGTGAATACGACATGTGCTCAAGCTCAAGTCGATTGGCTGTTGTAACAATCAAGTCAGCTATCGCTTGGAGCGACTCCTCCACAATCTTTGCTGCGACCGCATCGGTGCAAGCGCAACGGATCACGATTTCGCTGAGTGCTGCCACTTGGGCACGTGGCAATGGATTCTGATAAATAAAACCAACGAGATCCGTCGGCTTGTTCAATCCGAGCGATTTCATCAGCGCGTTTTGGAAAGGCGAAGCAAGGTCCAATCGATCATGTGATTTGCAAACCGATTGGATCCCAGCTAATCCAATTGCGAAACCACTTCCCTCGTCACCAAGCAGATAGCCCCATCCGCCAACGCGCGCAGAACGGCTTGGTCCGTTTCGACCGCATGAGATCGAACCGGTTCCAACCACCAATGTCACGCTCCTTTCCCATAAAGTGGAAACGACGCCTTGCGAGGTACTTTGTTCGTACATGGCCGCCAGCCTCAATGGCTCAACATCGTCGACGACCATAGTTTGTTCGGCCAGCTGTTGACCATCGGCCCATTCCCGAATACGACTCTGCTCCTCAACGCGACCAACTCCTGCAAGACTGAGACATGCAGCTGCGATTGGCTGATTTGCATTGCTGTGCATTGAAGCGGACGCTTGCTCGCGAGCCATCGAGACCGCCGCTATGATGTTCGAATAGGCGTTTTCGAAGCCAACCGATCTAGGATTGCTCGGCCCGGCGTGTCCGCGACCGATGACGTCCAACTCGACGTTACCCGTATCGGCTGAAGGCAATGCATTTGCAATCCAAGCGATAGTTTTCGAGCCACCACCATCGACAGCCACGATACGTCGCGATCCGGTTCCTGAATTCATAACGGCAATTCCAACGCTAAACGCAGTTTGCCTTCCGCGCGTTTTAACAAATCGCGAGCAACAGCCGCTTCAACAGTTCGCTTCGATGCGACGATCGCGGTCTTGACCTCTCCATCGCATTGAACCAGTTGATCCGTGGCTCGCTGTTCGTTCAATCCGGCGATGGTGGCAACGATTCGAACACTCCTGGCTTTCAGTTTGATGTTGGTCGCACGCAAATCGACCATCCAATTCCCATAGGTCTTCCCGAGTCGAACCATAGCTGCCGTCGTCAGGATATTGAGCACCATTTTGGTTGCGGTGCCGGCTTTGAGCCGTGTCGAACCGCTGATCACCTCCGGACCAACAACCGGCGCGATCACAATATCGGAACAAGGGTCGAGTTCCGAGTCAGGATTGCAGGTCAGGCCAATCGTGTAAGCACCGATCGATTGTGCATAACGCAATCCACCGATGACGTATGGAGTTCGACCACTGGTTGCAATGCCTACCAACACATCTCGGTTGGATAGTCCTCGCGCTTGCAAGTCGACAACAGCAGATTCGGAATCATCCTCGGCCCCCTCGATCGCTGAGGTCAAAGCCGTCGTGCCTCCTGCAATGATCCCCACCACCATTTCCGGCGGCGTATTGAAAGTGGGAGGACATTCCGAGGCGTCAAGGACCCCTAATCGACCTGATGTTCCAGCACCCAAGTAAATCAGCCGCCCACCGGCGCCAATTCGAGCAGCAATAATGTCAACCGCTTTGGCAATGGAATCCGCTTGAAGTTCCACGGCTAAGGCCACTTTGCGGTCCTCGGAGTTCATCAACTGCACAATTCCAAGCGTGGAAAGGGTATCGATGTCCGAGGAAATCGCGTTGGGTTGTTCTGTTACAAGGTGTTGCATATTGCCTTCGCAGTGGAGAATTATTGGCCGATATCGACTATCATGAGGCCCCGCCAGCATGACTTGCTGAACTAGACTTATAAAAATCCATCATAACCTATCAAAAGGAACCGGATGAGTATCCCTCTCGGAATCATTGACATCGTGATCTTGTTGGCAGCGGTCCTGTCATCCATACTCGTTGGCCTAAAGTTTCGCGGCAAAAACAACTCGATCGAATCCTATCTGTTGGGTGACCGGAATCTGCCGTGGTGGGCCATCCTGGGTTCGATTGTGGCGACCGAGACGAGCACTGCAACCGTGTTGAGTGTGCCCGGGTATGGTTTTGGCGACACGGGCCTTAAGTTTCTTCAACTAGCGATTGGATACATTCTCGGTCGGATCCTGGTCATCTACTTTCTATTGCCTGGGTTTTTCGAAGGAAGGTTGATGAGTGCCTACGAGATCCTTGGAGTTCGATTTGGGCTTCAAACAAAACGGATCGCCTCGGTGCTGTTTTTGGTAACGCGCAATCTAGGTGACGGCCTGCGATTATTTCTAGCCGCTATGGTGCTCAAGGAACTTGCCGGTTGGCCATTAATATGGAGTGCGGTCACGATTGGCTGCATCACCATGCTCTATACCTACTTTGGAGGGATGCGATCTGTAGTCTGGAACGATTGTATTCAATTGGTGATCTACATCGTCGGAAGCGTTGCAGCTGTTTTTGTTATTGTCAGCTACCTGCCCGAGGGTTGGAAAACCTTTTTTGAATTTGCGAAAGCCAATAACAAGTTTACCATGATCGATTGGCGATTTTCGCTGACGGATAGCTTTACGCTTTGGGCCGGCTTGATTGGCGGTGCAACGCTTTCGCTAGGTTCCCACGGAACGGACCAAATGATGGTCCAGCGTTATCTGAGCGCTCGCAGTCAACGCGATGCCGCTCGAGCCATCTTCTGGAGCGGAATCGTCGTCTTCGCTCAGTTTGCTTTGTTCCTTGTGATTGGAATTTTGCTAGCCTGCTTTTACTCCAGCCAAGCGACGTTGCCGGAAGGGATCAAGAACGATGCGATTTTTGCACACTTTATGATCCATTCGTTTCCAGCGAACACGGGGCTCATTGGGCTAATGCTGGCCGCAATCTTGGCTGCCGTCATGTCGACTCTATCCAGCTCGCTCAGCGCCTCCGCCTCGTCGGTGGTAAGCGATCTTTGGCTGCCCAGTTGCCGTGTTCCACCCTCCGAGAAAATGCAGGTTTGGACCACGCGATTGCTGACCGTATTCTTTGGTGGTTTGCAAATCGTGATTGGCATCTGGGCTAGCACCTTCAACAAGAGCGTGATTGATAACGCGCTCACGATCGCTGGCTTTTCATCGGGTATTCTGCTCGGGCTCTTTGCGCTAGGTGTCTTTACGAGGCGCGTTAACCAAACCGCGGCCTTGGGAGG
>JANMNR010000271.1:0-4920 GCA_031368325.1 Pirellula sp. | reverse complement strand
GCTTGCCCGACGAAGTGTAATCGAATTTCTGCTGTTCGATAAAGTCGATCGCCAAAGCGGCTTCCTGCGCGGTGGGTGGGCGCGACAAGCAGCTGCGGTACACTGCAAGCACTCTTGCTTCAATATTGCTCCCTGCCCCATTCGCTTTGGCAGCGAGCCCCTCAGCGTACTCGCGAACAATCGGACTATTCATCATCAATAACGCCTGGGGTGCTACCGTCGTAGTGCTTCGAAGTGCCAAATCCTGTAAGGTGTCCGGGGAATCAAACAAGCTGAGCATGGGAATCAACTGACTCCGCTTCACAAAGAAGTAGATACTGCGTCGATGCATCGTCATGTCGAGCGTTCCTGACCCGAATTGCTTTGAATCAAGCTTGCCGCTCACCGACAATAATGAATCTCGAATAATCTCCGCCTCCATACGACGCGGCGAGTAACGCCACAATAAACGGTTTTCATGGTCCGCAAGCATTCTTGCCGAGTCCGCATTGGAGGATTGGCCATAGGTTGCCGAAAGCATCATTTGTTTATGGATGTTCTTGAGCTTCCAACCGCCACGGATCAACTCGCTCGCAAGATGATCGAGAAGTTCGGGATGCGATGGGCGAGCTCCCTGCATGCCGAAGTCGCTTGGAGTGGCCACCAATCCAGCACCGAAATGATGCTGCCACAGTCGATTGACAATGACTCGGGCCGTCAACATTCCGGCTCCATGCTCTGTATCCGTAATCCAATTCGCTAACGCACTCCGACGAAAGCTGGTGGTCGCGCCCGTCGGTGCCGGTGCCAGCCAATGCTTTGCTCCGTCAGGATGATTCATCAGTACGGTCAAGAATCGTTGCTCCGCTTCAACTGTCTTTTGGTTTGTGTCACCTCGCTTGAGAATAAACGTCTTGTCGTAAAAGTCTGGACCTTGAGTGTGCAGCCGAACCGCGGGCACCCCTTCGCTGCTAATCAACATCTTGACGACGGTTGGTTTAGGTTTGGACGCCGCATGCTGGTCTACTATGTCCGCGAGTGCCTTACGCAACTCGTCCCGTGGCTTATACCAATCGAGCAGGAGTTTTCGGTGGGATTCCGTCGCCTCAGCAATCGACTTTTCGCCAAGCGTTGCCAACGCTTCGCGAATCGCAACCAAATCGCCCCCCACTTCAACTTTGGCAGGCCTAGGAGCTGTCGAGACACTCAATCGTGTTCGTCCGAAGTTGTGTTGATCATTGCCCTTAAACTCCAATTGGAATTCCAGTTCGGTTCCGCCCTCAAACCCAATGTCTTGGCTTGTTTCAAAAACGGCCGCGTGGTCCTTGCCGAACTGAGGATCAATAGCCCAGCCACTCTTGCGATCAACGTCGATGGCCATCGCAACGCTCAAGTGAGCACCTTGTTCAAAGGTTGCCTGAGGATTCGATAGAACCACATCGATTGGGGTGCCCGTCCCGGTGACCGGCTTAGCCACCAGACTGACGTGCGTTAAATCAAAATTGCCGTTGGGGGCACGCCCTGGTCCACTCTTCTTCATGGATGCATCCGCTAACGCTTCGATGCGAATTGCAGTAATGTTTCGAATATCTGTCTTTGCGGTGAACTTGTAGGTGTCAAACTTGGGATTCTTGCCAGAGGCAAGGAACGAGCCATCGCTCTGTTTCGTCAACTTTGCACCACCAGTGGACGTGGCAACTGTGGGTTCTAAAATAAGCCAGTTGGAGCTCGCCACTTGTTTGTGTTCCGAACGCCAGCGATCAAATTGACCGCTGAGTTCATCTCTGTCAAACGCGTTGAGCTTCGCAACAAGCGGTGAATGCTCCGCTTCATAAATGGCGAGCCGGTTTTTGTCCCCTTCCATGTCCGTAGGTACATCGAAATCACTTCGAACGGTCGTTGTAAAGGCGCTGACTATTCCGTAGTAGTCTGCGTTGGGAATCGGATCGAATTTATGATTGTGACAGCGTGCGCAGCCGACGGTCAAGCCGAGCATGGTGGTGCCAACCGTTCGAGCCATATCATCCAACTCGTCGTAACGTTCCTTTTCGGCTTGATTCGCAGTGATCTGCGTGGCATGCACACCCGCAGCTAGAAATCCAGTCGCGGCCAACGCTAGAGGGTCGCGAGGTGCGAACTCATCGCCTGCCAATTGCCACTTGAGAAACTGATCGTATGGCATGTCATCGTTGAGTGCTCGAATCACAAAGTCGCGATAGTGAAACGCATTGGGGCGATCGTAGTCTTGTTCAAAGCCATGGCTTTCGGCAAATCGAGCGATGTCAAGCCAATGCCTTCCCCAACGTTCGCCGTAGTGCGGGCTCGCAAGTAGCCGATCGATCACCTTTTCAAAGGCATCTGCCCCGCTGTCCAACACAAAGGCGTCCACGTCCGACGGAGGTGGCGGCAATCCAATCAAATCCAAGTAGGCGCGCCGGATCAACCTGATTTTGTCGGCCGGTCCGTTCGGAGCAATGGACGTTTCCTTGAGTTTCGCCATAACAAATCGATCGATCGGTGAGGCGAGCCATCTCGGGTCGGAGCCTTGCAATTGCTGGTCGTTTGGTGGCGGGGTGTTTGTGAGTGGCTGATAGGCCCAGTGATGACGTTCGGATTCGAGATCGATCGTTCGCTGCTTAGCGTGTTTGGCGACTTCGCTGCGAGGGTCCGGAGCCCCCATCTCGATCCATTTGGTCAGCAGCGCGATCTCTTTTTCTGGCAGTTTGCCTTCGGGCGGCATTTGCGTGGCGGCATCTTCGGAGTAACCGATAGCCTCAATGATTAGACTCTCCGACGGCTTGCCCGGAAAAAGCGCAGGGCCGCTATCGCCTCCTTTTTGCCAACCTGGGCGACTGTCCAAGTACAAATTCGCGTGCAATTCAGTCGCCTTGGCGCTGTGGCATTTATAGCAACGGTTTTCGAGCAGCGGGCGAATACTCTCTTCAAAGAAAGCGATTCCCTCAGGAGTGCTCTTGCCATCGCTTTGTTGCGAGGGGGCGTCGTCAGCATGAGACTCAGCTATGAGGTGTACGGTGCAAACAACCAAACAAAGGCAACTTGCAATGACTCGGACGATGAATGACATTTGCTTCGATCCATTGTTCGCGGATTTAGACTCTGGCCGTCTACAAACGTTTGATCGATTCGCCATCAGCTCAATATCTCCTTGACGACTCGAGCGGGCTCAACGCCAGTGAGCTTGGCATCTAATCCGTTGAACGGAAAAGTAAAGCGTTCATGGTCGATGCCAAGCTGATGAAAAATCGTTGCATGCAGATCCCGAACATGCACACCATCTTTCACAATGTTGTAGCAATAATCATCCGTCTCACCGTGAGTGATTCCCGGCTTGATGCCACCACCTGTCAAGAAGAGGCTGAAGCAGCGTGGATGGTGGTCTCGACCATAGTTCTCTGTCAGCGCGCCTTGCGTATAGACCGTTCGGCCAAACTCGCCGCCCCACACAATCAGCGTATCCTCCAGTAGACCGTGCTGTTTCAAATCTTGAATGAGCGCTGCCGTGGGCTGGTCCGTGTCCTTGCATTGGCCCTTGAGCGCCTTCGGCAGGTTTCCATGGTGGTCCCAGCCCATGTGAAACAACTGGATGAACCGAACCCCGCGTTCGGCTAAGCGTCTGGCGAGCAAGCAATTGGCCGCGTACTTACCAGGCATGTTCACTTCGGGACCGTAGAGATCGAGGATGTGCTGAGGTTCACTCTTGACGTTCGCCAACTCCGGAACGCTGGTTTGCATCCGGAAGGCCATTTCGTATTGTGCAATGCGAGTCGCGATTTCTGGGTCGCCTGCTTGTGCCAGTTTCTGTTCGTTGAGATCACGCACCTCGTCGAGCATCGAACGTCGCAAGTCGCGATCCACGCCGGGCGGGTTGGAAAGGTAGAGCACTGGGTCGCCCGCATTGCGAAACTTAACCCCCTGGTACTGCGTAGGCAGAAAGCCACTTCCCCAAAGTCGATCGTAGAGCGGTTGGTCGTCTGTTCGCCCCGTACCTTTGCTAGTCAACACCACGTAAGCTGGCAAATCCTGATTCTCACTGCCGAGCCCGTAGGCCAGCCAAGAACCGATGCTTGGACGACCTGGCAATTGATTGCCGGTTTGAAAAAAAGTGATCGCCGGATCATGGTTGATGGCCTCGGTATTCATGCTGCGAATGATGGCAAACTCATCAACCAACTCGCCCGTGTGCGGCATCAACTCGCTCCAGTCGGCACCGCATTTCCCTTTCTTTTCAAATTTGAATATGGAGGGGGCGACAGGAAACTTTGCTTGCCCCGACGACATGCCAGTTAATCGTTGGCCATTGCGAATACTGTCGGGCAGATCGTCGCCCCGGTACTTTTCCAAAGTTGGCTTGTAATCGAATAGTTCCATTTGCGACGGAGCACCCGACTGGAACAAATAGATCACACGTTTGGCTTTGGCCGCCATGTGTGGTAGATCCGATAGGCCGCCCGTGGAAAGCCGTTTCGGTTGGTCGCCCATGACTTGGCTTGCATTGCCTGTTGCAAGGCCAGCCAACGCCGCTAATCCGAGGCCGCCAGCGCTATTGGACAGAAACGATCGCCGGTTCAACGCGTCCTGGAGACCAAGTATTTGATTTTGCTGGTTCATGCTATTCCTTGGTTACCGTTTCATCCAAATTCAAAATCACGCTGGCCGTAATGGTGTAGGCGGCAAGCTCCATCGGGTCTAATCCGCTTGCGGGTTTCTTTTCACCGACACTCAATAACTTCTTTGCCGATTCAGGATCGGCTCGGAAGCTGACGAGTCTTCGTTCAAGCCCAGCAAGCAGCGTTTGCATTTCGCGTTCGGAGGGAGCGTGGGAAGTTGCCAATTGAAATGCAAACCGAATGCGGTCTGTAGAGGTCGGACCGCCCTCGTTCAGCATGCGTTCCGCCAGTCCTCGCGAAGCCTCCACGTAGG
>JANMNR010000212.1:0-10970 GCA_031368325.1 Pirellula sp. | reverse complement strand
TGGAAATGGCAGTCGAAAAAAAGGCCAGCCTGGCAGCCGAAAAGTCGGCCAGTTGATCCGGGGGTGACTTGGGACCGCCGAGGGGTTCGAGTATGTGGTTTTTCCACTTACAAGGACGTACTCGGAGAGCCGCATGGTACTCAAAATGGAAGACAGAGAACTAATTCGACGACTGGTTAACATCCAAGGTTTGTCGCAACGCGAGGTGTTTCGGAGGTTTGGATGGTCTCGGGATTCGATTGCCGATGCGATCAAAAATCCTGAACCGAACTCCTACACTCTTCAATCTCCACGACCTCGGCCGATTACCGATCCGGTCGTTCCGCTAGTTAAGCAGTGGCTTGAAGAAGATAAGTCGAAACCGCGGAAGCAACGTCACACCAAGACCAGAATGTTTGAACGGCTTCGCGATGAATACGACTTCAAAGGATCGCGGCGAGCTATCTCGGATCTGATCAATTCTATGGAGCTGATCTCCCCGGAAGTTTTCTGTCCCATTGATCATCCGCCAGGTGCAGAATTCCAGGTTGATTGGGGGCAAGCCATGGCAATCGTAGGTGGCGTGGATACGCACATCTACATCTTTTGCTCAAGATCCGCTTACAGCAAGGCGACCTTCGTCAAGGCATATCTTCGAGATGACATGGTCAGTTTTCTAGATGCCCATGTTTGGCTTATGGAACAACTTGGCGGAGTGCCTCAAAAGCTCGCCTATGATAATCTTCGAACTGCTGTGACTTATGTCTACACCGGTCGCAAGCGTGAGCTGACCAAGCGGTTTGTCGCGTTGCGAAGTCATTATCTATTTGAGTCTCGTTTCTGCAACGTTGCCAGCGGGAACGAGAAGGGGCATGTCGAGAATTCTGTCAAACGGAGTGAGCGCACCTACCTGACTCCCGTGCCACGAGTTGCATCGCTCGAAGCACTCAATGAGCACCTCGCTTCATGGACCAATAAGGATCTGCAACGTATCGATCAAGAGTCCAAGAAGTCCTATGGCGAACTCTTTGAAAACGAGAAGAAACACTTCCGTCCTCTCAATGAATCGCGATTCCATGCGTGCACCTATGACTCCTTGCGCGTCGATAAACGAGCAACCGTTCCACATAACCAAAGCCGATACAGCGTACCTGTTCAATTTGCCACCAAGCAAGTCGTTCTGCGAGCCTATATCGATCGCATTGAGATCCATTGCGAAGATCGGATCATCGCCACTCATGACCGAGTCGAGCCAGGTTATTGGTCGCTCCAATTGGCCCATTACATTGCCCTTCTGGAGACCAAGCCAGGTTTGCTCGACAGCGGAAAACCCTTCGTAAAACAAGCTTGGACGCAATCTCAGCAGCTCTTCCGTACGGAGTTAGAGTTCAGATACCAAGGCGACGGCACCCGCATGTTCATCGACATATTGCTACTGGCTAAACGCTACGACTGGAGCGATGTTTGCCGTGCAATTGATGCATGCTGCAAGAACCACGCATTCAATGAAAAAGCAGTCTTGCTGGAGCTCCAAGGAACCTGCACTTGGGCTCCATCGCCGACACTAGACGTCTCTGGCAATCCCATGCTCCAGCAGGCCGCAACCGGCATACGCTCGTTGCATTGTTACGATTCACTAATCGACTCTATGAGCAGCGACCATGTTGGCTCAGACCAAGCCGATCTCTCCGTAAGTGACCCCGTTTTTTCCCCCATTGCAAGGAGTGCAATCGATGACCAGAACCAAGAAAATTACAAGCCAAACACAGGAGTCCTACCCAGTGTTGGAATCCCATCTTCGCTCGTTGAGACTGCCGTCCATGCTTGCGGAATATCAGGAGATAGCCAAGCAGTGCAGTTCGTCTAATGCGACCTACGAGCAGTACTTGCAGGAAATGGCCGCAGCAGAAATCCAGAAGCGAGACAGCAATGCGACATCGCGTCGGATCAATGCGACCAAGATACCCACGATGAAAGAACTGTCCGATTTTGATTTCGCATCGATCCCTTCATTGAACAAGGCCAAAGTAGTTGAGCTGAGTCAATGTGGTTACATCGCCAGTCATACGAACGTGGTCATTATGGGTCCTCCCGGAGTAGGGAAAACTCATATAGCAATCGCGTTGACTTTAGCTGCATGCCGACATGGCTGTGGCGCACGATTCTTTACAGCGGCAGACATTGTCAACACCTATCGTGAGGCGAGGGAATCGAAAACAGTCCTTCGATTGGAGGCATCATTACGTCGGATGGATTTGATCGTGATAGACGAACTTGGCTATCTTCCCATCGATCGAGTTGGTGCAGAAAGTTTGTTTGGATTCTTCAGCCGATGTTATGAACAAACGAGCGTGATCGTGACGACAAATCTTCCGTTCGGCCAATGGCCATCGACGTTTGCCGGTGAAGAGCGAATGACAGGAGCGTTGCTCGATCGGTTCACACATCGCTTGGAAGTGCTAACGATCAACGACACCGAAGAGAGCTACCGTGTCAAGCAAGCCCGCAAGAACAACAAAAAGAAAAGTTGATTCACAGTGAATTAGCTAGCATCCAAAACTTGGTCTCAAGTGGCCTTTTTTTCGACTGCCAAAACAAACTTTTCGGCTGCCAGGCTGGCCTTTTTTTCGACTGCCATTTCCAAATGTAGAGGAAACGACTTCGCAGAAAACCAACGTTTTCCGCACTCAAACCAAAGTTGTTGTGGGGTAAAGGAAAAAACAACATTCATCGCCAGTCACCGCTGATGACAAATCCGGCCCAATAGTACGGGGGGATTCGGGAAGCTGGCTTCTCATTGGGCACCACGCTTAGGCCTCGTACTTCCGTCTCATTCAACATCCAGACCTGCGCTTCGCGAAGCGCTTGCAACTTTGGCATTCCTCTCGTCCACATATTCTCGTAGAATCGAGTGATCAAGGCCCGCGTTCCTTCGTCATCTACCTTCCACAAGGTACAGATCACGTTGCGTGTACCGGCGACCTGAAACGCCCGCTGTAATCCCATGACGCCCTCGCCATTGGCGTTTTCGCCTAACCCGGTCTCGCACGCGGACAGCACCACCAGTTCCGCCGTCGGCAAATTCAATTGTGAGACTTCTGTCGCCGTAAGATGCCCATCATCTTCACCCGGTGCGGCGTCGGTGTTTGCTCCGGCCAACACTAGTCCCGACCGCAGGCCGGGGTCATAGCCAAGTATGTTGAACTTAGCTGCGGCGTCATCGAGTGTCGTCGTTGATTCGGAACGTGCCCGCCCATCGACCACATCGGCTGATCTCTCGGGTGCGGTTGCAAAGAAGCCGTGTGTCGCGAAGTGCAGCCACCGATGCGATTGCGACTTAATTCGAACAGCACTTTCCGTTGCCTGCGAACCGCGCAAGAACTCTACCTTGTTATCGGTGAACTGAGACTCAAAGGAATCGCGAACGGCAAGGGCCTCAGCCCGCGTTGCCGGCAGACGCTGCCAATTGTCCCGCTTGCCACGAATTGCGGTGGACCGGCTCTCGGCTGGAGCATCTGAACCACCTGGACTGGCACCGAAGTCGACGTCGCCAACGATCAAAAGTGAGCCCTTGCTATCTCGCTTTACATCGGAATCAGCGTCAGTCTGGAGCAATCCACTGCGGCTCATGATCTCAGGGATCATTGATGGGAATGGGACGATAGCGATGGAGACATCCTCGATCAGGTATTTTCCTTTTTCCCGGCCAGGCAGCGCTAAAAACGGGCAGCGCGCAAGATCACCATCCGGCGAGATGAGGACCGTGCCGACATCTTTAAACTTCGAGCTGAATGGCTCCCAAATTAGTCGCTGCAATTGGGTTCCGGACTCGTCTTCCGAGGTCTTGCGCGATTGTAGTGCAACCCGGAATGCTTCCACGGCCTCTGCAATCTGTTTTTGCGGTCCCAGATCGATCCGAAGGATTTCGTTCCCGCCGCCCAGAACGAAAGCGGCAACGCGTCGTTCCAAGGTGAACTGTCTGCCAACGGGCTGGTCTGCTGGCTGAGCAACTCTTTGCATCGAATCATATTCAATGAAGTCCACGAGCAGGGTTTTCGAGGGGAGTGCATTGACGATCTCGTCCGACGAGCACCGAGACTGCTTCTCAAATTCGCGAAAGCAGGGACACTTCAATCGAATCTCCACTTCTAGTCGTTCCTTGTCCCGCATCAGATTTCGAGCCTGTAGCGCCCAGTTGCGTTCCTCTCTACGGGTCGGCGTGGTGTGCGACAGTGTCGCCAGCGACCGGATCACCGTCGACAGTTGCGTCATCTGCTCACGATTACCGGCATCGTGTAGTAGCAATGCTTCCCGCTTCTGCTTCAAAAAGAATGCACCTTTGGACGCTAGTACGTACGTGTAGACGTCGCGCGTGCGTGAGGTATTGTCGCTCACAGACAAGAGCAATGAGAGGTCATTGTGCAATTCGTCCAATGCTCGAAGTTGTTGCCGGCCGGAAAGCGCCACACACGTTTGATCGTAACGCTGACGGGCGTTCTCGACGTTCCTCAGCGCAATCAGGACAGCCCCTTCGGCATCGCCCAGCAGCCACTTCAACCGGAGCTGCTCGCGTGAGGATCGTGCATAAACCGCATGTTGCGGCCCGACGATCGGCAATAACCCAGTTTCTACGGCAGCCAGAATTTGCCCAGCCTCCTCAAGTTTGCCCTGCACTCGCATGGCCCGTGCGAGGTCGATTTCACATTCATAAGCCATCACGTTGGCCTGGAGCTGACGATATACACCGGCAGCCGTTCTGAGCAGATCGGCAGCTTGAACAGCCCGTCCATCCGCTTCCATTATCCCTGCGAGCAACCGTATGCCGTCGGCATAGCGCGACGACTCAGTACCGAACACTTCCCGTTTGATCTGCAACGACTTCTGAAGAAACTGCTCGGCAAGTTCCCGCTCCTGTCGGCGCATAGCGAGCGTTGCGGCGACTTCGAGCAACAGCGAGTAACGAGGATGACGGTCGCCGAAAGTGTTGCGGCAAATGCGAGTTGCCTTGCGGAGATACAGATCCGCTTCATCGACGTCGTCGGCGTTTAACAACACTTCTGCATAATATCCATAGGCCGACACGCTAAGCGTGGCAGGAAGTGTATTCGGTTTGTCGCAAACCTGAACCACTTGCCGAAGATATTTGACGCTGTCACCAAGTTGCCCATTTCGAAGATGACAGTTTCCAAGATTAGTAAGGCAAAACAGATAGCTGGAACTCTCTTTTCCCTCTTTCTTTTCGAAAATTCCGGCGGCCTTCTCGATAAACACCCGAGACTGCTCGAACTCCTCGCGAATCAAATGCACCTGACCCATGCTGAGCAGCGCATTAGCGACACCGAGGCTTTCGGCACCATCGCAAGCGGTGAACATGTCCACCGACTCCTGGAGAAACTTCCTAGCCTGCAAGGCTTCGGCAGCGGATAGCGTCTCCATTATGCCGCGGGATGCCAACTGAGACATACCCAGCTCTTTCAAAGCAGACGCATACTGTTTGCTCTGCTTGCCATGCAGCGCATCGACATGCTCAAGATAGCGTTGAATGTATTTCTGCTCCTGTGCCTGGTCGCCAAGCATGTGGTAGGTGACAGCGAGGTTGCTCAGTGATTGGGAAAATAGGTAATGGTCGCGCCCCAGTACTTTCTCGGCCCCAGAATTCACTTCTAAATGAATTTCGACTGCTTTTTGGTAGTCACGCTTGAAGTAACAAGCAACCGAAAGATCGTTCAAAGCTTTGAGGTAGTGCAAGTTCTCTTTGCCCAATACTTGCTGGGTTTCGTCGACTCCCTGGCGCAGCACTGACTCCGCCTCGCTGTACCGCGATAAGGTCCTCAACAGATTGCCGCGCTGAATGCAGACCATGCGTCTCACATGATCACCAGGTTGAGCTTGTGTGCCATAGTAGCGCCAAGCTTCGTCTGCCAGAGCCAGCGATCGAATGGGCTGCTCCTTATTTCTGAATCCCAACGCCAAAGAGCGAGTCTGATTAGCATAGAGTTCGCCTTCCTTGCCGGCGACCTTCTCGGCTAGCTCGCGGGCTTCACTGAATGCTGCGATCGCACGATCTGCGTCACCCACCATGTTGTGCGCGTATCCAATGCTGGAGATCAAGTTGACCGTTCGAGGATTCGGGGACACATTAGCCCGATCCAGCAGAGCCTTCGCTTCCGACAGGGCGGCAACTGCGCGATCGCGATCTCCAAGCTCCCGGTATTGTGAGCCGATGTTGTCGAGATCGACGCAGATCTGCACGTTGTCGGGCGGTAGAACATTTCGATCGTGCTTCAACACGTCCTCAGCAATCCGTAATGCGTCGTTGAAACGGCCGGCGGCAAAATGAGTGTAAATGAGCTGCTCTTGTCTCCGTGTTTCGGAGTATAGTTCGCGCTTCTCGGCATCGGCCTCTTCGAGCACGTTAATGGTTGCAATCATGCTCCTTGCTTCTGAAGTCTGCCACGAGCTTTCGCCATACATGCTCGAACGGATCTCCGAGAGTTGCGAGGCCGTTTCCCGAGCGAGCGTCCACTTTTCGGCCTGAAAGCACTCCATCGTGTACTGTCCAAATTGGCGGTCGAATAGCTGGTACACCGCTTTGGTGTCAGGATGCGTCTTTCCATGCAACTCCACAAATGCAGGCCAAGCCCGATGGTACAGTTCGATGGCATCACCATACTTCTGATTGGCAAGAGCAAAAGCCCAAATAAAGTAAGCCGCTTCAAGAGTGGCGGCGTTTTTCAGCCCGAACAACTCTAGTCGCTTTTTCAGCAAGCCGCGTAAGGACTTTAACACATTAGCAACCTCTTCGTTGGACGATCCTGCGGTTACTAGTGCGCCAGGAGATGAGTAAACTGACAAGAGGCTTATCCCCAGCGGTGTGAGTGCGTTCTGCGCGTCTTGCTCAGCGCGGTGAAGTTCCGACTGCAGAGCGGGCGAAAGTTCTGCCATGGCCTTTGCGTGGGACAACCATAACTGCGCTCTCACATTGTACAGACTGTCGTCAGCGCAAAGCTCATTCAGGGCAACAGCCTTATTCAGGTACCTTTGGGCTGAGTCATTATTTCCTTTGGCCAATGCTTCTCGGGCGACTTCGATGTAAGCTAAGCGTAAATCCGCGGTTCTCGGATCAAATTTCGTGATCAACGCCGAATTCCTGGCAATGGCGGTCTCTGTTAGCGCAACTGCTAGGTCGTGTTGACCAATCATCCAGCATGCTCTACCCATTGCGCCTGCCGCTTGCGCAAATAGAAAACTATCTTTCCCAAAGACTGCTTCTGACTCACTCAGGATCTTGTCGATTAACCTGGGTATGTCCGGATCGGCGACGTTTTTTTCGATTCGGGCAAAAATGTCACTAACGTTTTTCACGCCGGAGCGCACGTACATTTGCTGTGTCGCCGAAAGATTCGCATTTTCTTTCATCATTTCCGAAACTTGCGCGAAGGCCGCAAGCTTGGATTTCGTATCAAGTTCGTTCTCGCTGGAGGCCTTGAGGCATTTCAGAATGATGCGCCCTGTTTTCTCGAATTGTATATCAACTGTCTGGACGCTTGGTGGCAGTAGTGCAGACACATCCATCACTTGCCTAATGGATGTCGCCAATAATCCATTCAGTCCGTACAGATCGATATCTGCATCCAAGACGTCGAGGGCTGCGTCCAAGGCAGCTAGCATCTCCCCATGATCGACGAAACTGCGGCACTCCATTTCGCGAAGATCGCGCCGCACGAGCCGCTGATAATCGGCGACGGACAGCAGGTCGGTATCGAGCTCTGAAGTCGTTGGCGAGCTGGCGCGCTGCTGTGTGATCGGATCTTCTTCAGCCGCTACCATATCTGATGACCCGCAAAAGAGCACACCGCTAACGATTAGGGCCCATGATGGTCGCATGATTGTTCTCCGTTCCTTATGGAACCGCTATTTGTGTCGAGTTTTGTGAAAGGGTCCGCTGAGAAAGTTTTGCCAGCACTGTGTAATGAGCTCAACTCCGGCAAACACCTAGCTGCTTCCCCAACCTATGATAGTAGTCGCTTTTTTTGGCGTGAGGTACACGTAGCGCAAGCGGCCTCCAGTTCCCGATACCTCCATCAGCTTGAAGACCACCAGGCGTAAGCCGCAGCACCGTACTTCTGCGCCGGATTCATTGTATCTGGTGACGCCGAGACCAGATTGATACAATGACGTGCTCATTGGCATTGCCCGCATATATACCAAAAGGACGATCAATGACCATTTCCCGCCGCGCCGCTTGGCCGTTTTTATTTCTTTGCCTCGTTGGATGTTCTAAATCAACTAGTACGCCGGTCGCAAACAATATTATAGCAAAACCCACAGAGGGGATGCGTCCCGACGCTTTGCTCCAACAGATGAAACCCGGGCCCAAGGCACTGTTGATCGGTTGTACGAAGTACAAATATCTCGGACCTTCTGCATCGTTGCGCGGACCGGCCAACGATGTCTTGCTGATGAAGAAGCTTTTGACCACGCAGTTTGACTTTCTCGATTCCAATATTATTGTTTTGTCCGAAAGTGCTGGCGATGATCAACACCCGACCAAGGCGAACATTCAAAATGCGTTTGATCACATAGCCAACCAATGTGACAAAGGCGAGTATTTCGTCTTTTTCTTTGCAGGACATGGCTCGCAAGTTCCGGATCAACAGCCAGCCAGTGATCAGGATCCCGAGCCGGACGGATTTGATGAGGTATTACTGCCTTCCGATGCGGACCGCTGGGATGCGGATAGCAAGAGCCTGCCGAACGCGATCATGGACGATGAGTTGCGAGTATGGTTGCGGAAGATTGTTACGCGAGGGACGATTCCGTGGGTTATAGTGGATGCTTGTCACTCGGGAACCGTTGTCCGAGCCGAAGTGACGGAAACCTATCGCAAGATCTCCCCCGAAGTCCTAGGAATTCCCGAGTCAGTCCTAACGCAAGCAGCGGCGATGGCGACGTCGCGAGACGCCTGGCGCGAGACGATCGCGTTTGAGGTACCGGAACAGGTGCCAGAACTTGCCGCACTATATGCGGCGCTGCCCAGCGAACCGACGCCAGAAATGGCTCCTCCAGACGGTAGCGATGAGCGAGTGTATGGCTTGCTTACGTATACGCTGTACAAAACTCTCACTACAGCAACCTCGGCGATGTCCTATGAAGATTTGGCGACCCGCATACGATCTCAGTATCGTGCATGGGGACGGATGCATCCCACTCCCGTCGCTGAGGGCAAACGCCTTAATGATAAAGTTCTCAGTAGCGACAAGTTGGCTCGCAGCTCTCCTATCCATTTACAACGTGACGGGCAAAAGTTGAAGATTAACGCGGGGTCGTTGTTTGGTTACCACATCGGTACTGTTCTGGCTGTCTATCCATTGCCAGGCAAACCGAATCCAGAAAAGCCGCTCGGAGCCGTCCGCATTGCAAAAGAAGGTTTCGACCCATTCGAATCCGATGTTGAACCATTCGCCTTCATCGAACTCAATCTGCCAGAGTTGCCAGCCACTGTTGCCGACGGCTGTCCATGCAAGCCGGTCTATGTTGATTATGGAGAGCAGGCGCTTCGAATTGCTGTCGCAACTCAGGATTCTCAATTGGATCGATTAAACGACAGTGAGCGAAAGGCGGATGAAGCACTGCGAAGTCGCCTCTCCGAACTTTTAAAAAGCATGGCCAACGACCGAAGTTCGTTAATTGAGTTCACATCACCCACAACCGCACAATGGGTCCTTAGAGTACACTACGGGCAGGTCGAACTGGAAACGGCCCAAGGCTGGGTGCGGGAGTTTGCGGACCAGGCAGCTCCGCCTCGATTTGGACCAGTGCCTAACGGCGATCAGATGCAAGAATGGTTGAAAGAACGCTTTCAACGCATCACACAAGCCGCCAATCTACTCCGCTTAGCCTCTGTAACTGTCGATTCGGATGTTCGCATGAAATTGAGAATGTTACGTTTCAAGGACCCTTCTGATCGCGAAGGCGAGGTTGTCACGGAGCAGTCATCGCTGGTTTTACGCGATGGCGATATCATCGCATTCCAAGCAGAAAACGAAGGCTCGTCGGCGATCGATTTGACGCTGTTATTTCTCGATAGTGGCTACGGCATTAAAGCCTTGTTCCCGCGTGCTTCGGTCCTGGACAATCGCCTGTCACCTGGCAAGAAAGTTACGACCAGTCGTTTTCCGGTCAACACTAAGACAACTGGAGTCGAGCATGTACTGGCCATCGCTGTCCAAGCAAAGGATATCCCAGTGGCATTTTCATTCCTGGAACAAGCCACAATTGAGCAGGTAAACCGTCAATCGGGAGAGCGTGGAGTGAGCAACCCGCTCAGTCGTCTGCTCAAGCGGGCACAATATCGTGAAGGCACAACGCGCGGATTGACGCTCGACGAATTCAAATCTTATTCGGTCTCGTCGCTCTCGTGGTCGGTTGCCAAACCTGTAGAATGAGGAAGTCAAAACATGGACCGCATTTTTCAATTATCCGCCTGTTTAGCCTTCCTTTGGTACATCTCAATTGCATCCGCGCAAAATCCAGCGGAACCATCAAAGTTGGAGGAATTCGAAGGTATTCGAGAGCAAATACGGACAACCACAGTCACTGTGCCGATCCTGCGGCAAGTGCTACGAACTTACCCCGAGGCGTTGGTGGGTAATCGAAATGCGGAACCAGCGATGAAAGAGCTGGAGGAGCGAATCGCCGCTGAAGAGCAGCGCAAAGCGCTACGGCCAATGCAATCCTACCGCGGCAAAGCCGATACGTCTGAACAACACTCGCAAGTGCAACGCAAATATCTGGACCTCCTTCTCCAGGATGAATATGCAGGACCTCAAGAAGTGGCAGAAGAGTATTTAGAGCTGATCGACTTGCATATAGCCAGGCATGAGTGGAGCCAGGCATTTGCAAGCTCGGCAGAAGGGGTAGCATACGCGGCCATGCGATTGGGGACCAGGCACTGGCTTTGGGCAGAGTTGAGGACCAAACAGAAGCTC
>JANMNR010000191.1:0-11973 GCA_031368325.1 Pirellula sp. | reverse complement strand
CGACGGGGTCTCTTTCAACTGCTTGTCGCCGATCGATCCAGCTGCGAATCGACTGGAATCGCCCTTGAATTGGCTCACAATCGGGGGTAGCGACGATTTTTGAAACGGCATTCTTACCAAAGATTTCGAAGTGGCGCATGTTTCGCAACCGCAGCTGGGGCCCTGCGGTGATTCACAGCCACATGTTGGACCGACCGGCGATTCACAGCCGCAGGTTGGCCCCGAATGGCTACCCGGTTTCGGATCGCACTTGGCCTTAGCCGATTTAGCCGCTTTGGCTTCCAAACGATCTCCAACTTGTTCAAAATGGCTTAGGATCTTTTCACCCAACGACGGCTTTGGTGCGCAATTGCATCCATGAATCTTGGGCCCGGCTGGCTTGGCGATTGCAGTTTCGCAGCCGCAATTGGGTGAACTGATTCCAGCGCAACGGTCGCAAGTTTGGCTGAATCCCGGGGCGGCGAGGAGTGCGGCACCGGTGCATACGCCGAGTCCAATAGTCAATTGTGCGAGCATCCTACCGAGGGAGGCTCTTTTGGTTTTCTGTCGTGGATTGGCTTGGGATGGCATTGATGCAGGTTCCTAAAACAAGTCATGGGCCAATTCGCATTGGCCGCTGGGTTTCACTACTCGAAAAGGTTCATCGAACCGTTAGACGCAGAACCCTCAGAGCTTTCGGCAAAACCCGAAAACTCTACCCAAACTACCTGCTTGCCTGCTTCGCCCGCATAATCCTCAAACCCAGCGACATCGGAGCAAGGAAAAGAAAAGATAGGCTGATTGAGTTAACTTTACCGACTCATTTTTAATGATGGCCTAGACTTTCCCGTGCAGTGAAAAACTGCCGGTTAGTTCGATTCTACGCTTCTCAAAGACTTCGAGGATTTCAAATGGCGAAAACTGAAATTGCGGGTGAACAAATTGTCACGCTAGACCGTCGCATGGGAAAAAGACGAGCGATGGAATCGTCCGAAATCCAAGTCCGTGCCGTCATCGCACAAGAGAAAAGAAGTGCAAAAACGCAACGCCGCCGCCAAATCGATCCAACTACGTGTGAACGCGACTACTCGGGTGATGAAGTTGAATTCATGCAAGCCATGGACAACTACAAGCGGAAAAACGGACGGATGTTTCCAACCTGCAGTGAAATCCTGGAAGTGATTCGCGATCTAGGCTACGTACGTCAGTCTAGCAATGAGGCACCACAAGTGTCGTCTGATTCGGCAATCGAAACCGCTATCGCTTAGTTCGTAAAACGAACGAAAACGGCAACAGACCGCCCGAAAACTTCGACTAGTCTGCATTTCAAGCCGTGGTTGGCCCGCGATTTACCATCGCATAATTCAAAACCGTTGACCTGGACTTGCCTCTGTCTACAATGCCAGAGCTCGGAATCGCCCTAAACGACGTCCGATGCCGGTATTTTTCAAGGCATTTTGCTGCGACCGCAGGGTCCAGGGTTCAAACTAACGATGACTACTCGATGGCTGGCGGCACTCCCTGTTTATAACGAGGTGGGATACGTCAATGATGTTCTTGACGAGGTGTTGAAATATGCACCGAACGTCCTGGCTGTGAATGACGGATCCAATGATGGAACTGACGTTTTATTGGACCGCCGATCTGACATCATAGTCCTTCATCATCAAAAAAACCTGGGATACGGTGCTGCGCTTCGAACAGCTTTCCAGTATGCGATTGATGAGGGGTACGAGATCGTCGTGACTCTCGATTGCGATGGACAGCATCAGCCCAAGCGTATTCCGCGATTCGTATCGGCCTGCGAAAATGTGGATATCGTTTCCGGCTCCCGCTATTTGAAGAAGTACGACGGGGACAGTGTGCCACCCGCCCAACGTCTCTTTATCAATAAGCAGATTACTAAGACGATCAACGATCTGTTTCATTGGAATTTGACAGACACTTTCTGTGGTTTCAAGGCATATCGCACAGATGCCATCGCAAAGCTGGACATCACCGTTGACGGCTACGCAATGCCCCTTGAGCTTTGGACTCAAGCTGCAATGCTGGGTATGCGAATTCTAGAAGTGCCCGTACCTCTCATCTATTTGGATGAAAGCCGATCTTTTGGTGGTGCGCTCGACGACGGCAGTGTCAGGTTGGCATACTACAACGAAGTCATCGACAGTAGTATCAAATCGATGATGGAAAAGGGTTACGCGTTGCCCAGCGAGTCGTCACCGCTTAGTGTGGAGTGCCCATAGAGTGTCAAGCTCGGCGCGTGTTGGCCAGCCATCGCTCAAAGTCCCGAAGGAAAACAATCGCTTTCTGTGTTTGCCCGCAGCTCATGATTCTACGCACTTGCTCGATAACAACCACGAAATCCTAAGCCATAATGGGTTACCCGTTTGGTTTCGAAGGCTGCGAGAACTAGGGCGAAAACAGGCGATGCTCGCTGCCCAACGCTATCTGTCTGCCTACGCTCCGGCACTGTCACAATCTATTACCAATATGGATCTCAATTGCTTGCGTTTGGTGCTCGGCGGACACCAACCGGAATTGTTTCACCCGGGTGTCTGGTTCAAAAACTTCTTGCTTGCCGAAATTAGTGCTCGAACAAATTCGATCGGGTTGCAAGTCATCGTCGATCACGATGTTGCCAAGTCAGATACCTTGCGAGTTCCTTCCTGCACGGTGACGAAGACGAACCAGCAAGGGAGCAAGGTGTTTGCACTTCGGTCGATCCCGCTTCCGATCCGGGAGGAATGGCAAGCTCGAATGCCCTGGCATACGACATTAACCCCCCACCTCGATCCGGCAGCTTGGGAAAAGACAATCACCAACGTATACCAGTCCATGTCTGAGTGCGGACTACCGCAACCACTTTTGCTTCGTCGAAATAAGATGTTTGCTGAGTGCATTGCCAGTACCCAAAACATTGGGGATGCGTTTTCCCATTTTCGCCATCGTATCGAAATGGAAAGCGGGGTTTTCAACCTTGAAGTTCCCATCGGGCATTTGTGCGCGGAATCGGCCTTCGGATTCTTCGTTCACCAATGTGTTCGCAATGCCGATGCATTGTGGTCGTCGTACAACGGTTGCCGAGAAGCGTACCGAATCCGTCATCGGATCAAAAACCAAGCGCAGCCGGTACTCGAGCTGCTTCGTCAAGGAGACTGGATAGAGTTGCCTTTTTGGATATACCAAGAACGCCAAACGACGGTGGAACGCAAACGGTTATGGGTCTGCAACAAAAACAATCAGTTGCACTTGAGCGACCACTTCGATGCCGCACAGGCTACTGTCTCGGTAAGCCTGCCGTGGATGGGAAAAGGACTTTCAACCGCATGGGAGGCTATTCAAAAGAGCGGGATTTGTATTCGACCTCGAGCCTTGATGACTACTTTGTATTTGCGATGCTTTGTTGCCGATCTCTTTGTACATGGAATTGGCGGTGGAACATATGATGAACTCACGGACGATATCATGCGAGATTGGATCGGCATTGAACCGCCTGTTTACATTACCAGTTCGGCTTCATTGCACCTGCCATTTCGTGTTGAATCCGATTTGCAGCAATTCGATCCCGTTTCGACTTGGTCTAATGTTCGACGTGATCTGCAGTTATTGCGATCGGTCCCGGAAAAATTTCTGGAACCCGCGAACGAAGCCCATCGTACGCTGATTGAATTGCATGTTAGGCAAATCGCCAGTATCCCGGAACGAGGCCATAAACTGAAATGGCACCAAGAAACCAAACGCATTAAGCAGCAGATTGAGTCTGCAATTGAGCCTCTAAAGCAGGTTGCACAGGCCAAGCTCGATGCTATTGAGCGCACGATGCAGCAGAACAAAATTCTAAGGTCTAGAGAGTATTCATTCGTCCTTTTCGATGAATCGGACGTCGTTGTTCGACTCTCGAAACTAGCCAAAGTCGCCTTTCGTCACAAAACGGATGCCGGGAAGTGACAAATTCTTCGCACGGCGTTTTGGGTAACAGGATGCGTCGGATTGCGAATCGGCCTCGCTAAGAAATTGGCACAAAAAGGAGGAATAACGCGAACATGGTCGACCTCCATACTGTCTTACGTATTTACCTCAGCGATTACTGGAGTGTCTATGGCGGAATCAAGCAGTCCGGGCGACATGGTGATAGTGGACATCGAACTCTCGGCCAAACTAGAACGTACGGAGGGGCTCGCTAGCGCCCGGTTTGTTGAGTCGCGCGCGAGGCAATCTGCCTCTTCTGCCGGAACCTGGATCCAAATTGCAGGCGGCTACGCGATGTTTGACGGCCCGGAATCCCCAATCACGCAGTCGTTTGGACTGGGACTGTGCGAACCAGTGACCCAAGAGGACTTCGAGAACCTCGAGTCCTTCTTTCGAGGTCGAAATGCACCCGTCGTTCTTGAAGTCTCACCTTTGGCCACAGCAGAAATGTTGCAGCTATTGACCGAACGACATTACCAGCCAACAGAATATTCAACTGTCATGTGCCGTCGGATCGGGCCTAGCGCTCGGTCGATCACTAATCCGCTTCACCAAGTCTCCGTTCGTACGATTGCACCTGAGGAATCGCAACTTTGGGCACAGATCTCAGCAGAGGGTTGGTGCGAACAGCCAGAATTCAAGGAAATGATCCGAGATTTTGGCCTCATCTTTGCATCGTCGGTCGGTGCGACGGCAATGATCGCTGAACTCGCTGGTGAACCTATCGCGGCCGGTTTGGTCTTCATTGAGAACGGCGTCGCATTGCTAGCCGGAGCAAGCACAATCCCAACGGCGAGGAAACAAGGCGCTCAGTCCGCATTGTTGGCGGCTAGACTCCAACACGCTGTCCAACATGGATGCGAGCTAGCGATGATGTGCGCCTTGCCCGGCAGTCCTTCGCAGCGAAATGCACAGCGGAATGGATTTCAAATAGCATACACGCGAACAAAGTGGAAGCTCGCGTAGGGGCGTCCGACCGATATCGCGCTCCGCGTTCTCACATAAGCAAATGGGCATAACCAGCGCCAGCCGACACTACGGGAGAAACAAACAAGGATTTGCAGGATTTGAAAGGATTATTGTCGATTCGACTTACCGTTTGGAGAGATCGCTAGGAATGTCATCGGTTGGGTATTCGAATCGAGGTTGACTCACTGGATTCGTTTGGAAGTCAGAAACTCGAAACCAAACGATTCATATGACAAAAGTGTATCGATTTGCGATTTGAATCATTCTGAACACCGTGTTCAACCATGTTGTTACATTTGGTTCGAAAACACGTCTTTAGATGGCAGGTCACCTGCCATCTAGCTTGCTGCACAAGAATGGTTTCGCAGGAACCTGATTTTCAATTCCTACACGTCTATTAATTGCTCGAGTTCTAATTGCTCGATTTCGTTTAGTGTTTTTTCGACGCGGTGAGTTATTTGAGGTAGCGAGTTGATTTCGCCTACAATCGATGCTAGCTCGAAATCAATCACACAAAACCCTCCGTCTGTTGCCCGGTAAGTCACATTGTGCAGCGCTCGATCCTCATGACTCACGCCATACGCTTCAAGTGACGTAAAGATCTCTGCCAACTTCCGTGGGCTCAAATGTTGAATTGCCGCTCCACAATGCGTGATGACGATCTCCAACTTGCTGGTATCGACATGAATCAACCGAGGTACAAATGGACACAATCTGGACTCTAAAAACCGTAGCACTCGCACTTCCTTTGCTAAGCGTTCCTGAGCCTTGTCGCCCCGAAACTGCTTGCAAACAGAACCATCGGATCGGAATCGGACACGAGCTCTAGGGCTATCTTTAAAAGTGAGCATGAAAAGACAACGAACGGCGGGTGATGAAGGTTTCGACAAAACTCGTTAAAACATAGATCACGAAAAGAAGACAGTTTGATCACTCACAAGTTATCAGATGGCTTAATAGAAAAACAACAGTTGCATTTACTTCTTGAAGCGATAATGACGATGAAGCTTATTGACTCGACTCGTACGCCATGATGCGAAAGCCGATGTCGTAACAGCGTCCGCCAAGACGTCTTGCACGTATCACTATCGCTGTAGCCGTCGCTATTGAGAGATAGACTCGAACTAATTGTTCAGGATACAGTTCTCGATCTATTAGCGCTGAGAATCCCGTTCGCGATAGGTTTCGTACAATCACTTGCGAGGTAGGAAACTGACGCGGAAGTGCGATCGGCGACTCAAGCCACTCGAGTATAGCTGGCCCCTTGCATCGGAACCTAGGTGCCACCCGCACGTCGTCATTGCGAGAGGGCATGGGCCCACGCTCGCGCAGTTCGAGTTGAATCTGCGGAGGAATCGCGATAGTTGGCGGGTAGTCTTGGATTAACTTGTTGAAGCATGGGACATTGTTGCTTCTAAGCATTTGATTATCTCCGAATCAAGGGCTGTGTTTTTTTCTGATTCTATAATTCGAAAAGCTGCCATTCGAGTCAACGCATGACGACCGGGACGTTCGCTGGTTAATCCATCGTAGCGGTTTGCGACCGCGCAAAGCTTGCTCGCCTCATGAATCTCGTTGCTCAGCAGACCCACAGGATAGCCCTTTCCATCGAGTTTTTCGTGGTGCTGGTACGCCATGAGAAGCTGCGATTCGGTCACTCCTGGCTCGTGGCACAACCGCCGAAATCCCTCGAGGGGATGGGATTGTGCAACCCGCAGCGTCCACTCCGATGAGCTTGTTGTTCCCAACTCGCAAGTGCCGTTCAAAAGACCTGGCTCAATCTTGCCGATATCATGCATCATCGCTCCGACACAAACCTCTGATATCATCTCTCGCGCATACCCAATGTTCTGTGCAATCAAGAAAACATAAAGGGCCGTGTTAACGGCATGGGTTACGAAACTCGCATCGTGCCGAAGAACGCGTTGTAGTTCTCGACCGTTCATGCCGACATGATGTCCAAGCTGACCTAAATGCCTGCAGCACTCCGCACTAATGTCGAGCATTCGGCGAATCGATTTGCTTTCGAAGCCAATCTTGAATTGGCAATGCAGATACTCGGAGATCACCGCCGTTTTGAGTATCGACGGAACACGTGTTTCAGTCAGCCACGCTTCAAGGTTCTCGATCAAATATGCTTTGTACGAGGCATAGGTGGACTCGTCGACAAAGACTTTTTGGCTTGAGTTTGCTAACAGGAAACTGAATGTAGATTCCGTTACCATTTGCTCGCTAGAAAGGAGTTTGACTTTTGCATCCGCTTTTTCATTCCAAATGTAGATGTTCGTTCCGGCACAATAATTCGGAACCAGTGTCAGTGGATGGATTGCAACAAGTCCACTCGTAGTCATGATGTTTGGAGGATAAGTGCTAGTGAGTGCGAAGGCGTCCCCCAAAATAGAGACTATGGAAAAGTACATCTCAAATCAGCGACTGAGCCCGCCACAAGGTGGTTTTTAATCGAATGACAGCCGAGTTAATCGGCAAAATCGTTACAGTATTGCAAATCCTATCTTGAGGCTCGTCCGTTTTAAAATAACTAGGCCTTCGGCCCTAACGATGGCAAATGGCGTAACTGTATACCTCCACTGTCTTCACTGGCGAAGAGGACTTTGATAGACTCAACCGAATGAGACCTAGAACCCATATTTTCGCTGTCGCACTCGAGCACTATCAGTTCGCACCGCTCCAATCCGTGATCTATGCGGAACAGGACGCTCAAGGTTTCGTCGGCGCTTGGGAAAAGATGGGGGCCGAACCGGCGGACTGTGTGACGCTCCTAAGCGACCAAGCGACTCAGGCCGGTGTTGTCTCGAAACTCAGGGGAATCCTAGGGAGTGTCGGTCCGGATGATCGATTCGTTTTTTTTTATGCTGGGAATGGAGCTTCAATAGGCGGCGCTAGCGTCTTAACGGCATTTGATACACAAATCACTACAGGTCAGAAGTCGAGCATACCGCTCATTGAAATCCTGAATCTCATTCGTCAGGTCAAGTGCCATTCCGTCCTCCTGTTCCTAGACGGTTCTCACAACTGGGACTCAAATCCGTCCTTGCTTGAAACTCATTTGGAGAGCGATTTCCCCTGCGAAGAACTGAAAGCCTTTTGCAAAGAGTCCTCAGCCCGTTTTGCGTTCGTTTCCTGTAAGCCAAACGAAGTTTCTCATGCGAGTCGAACGCTAAATCACGGTATTTGGACACATTGCCTAATCCAGGCGATTCTCGGCAAAGCAAAAGAAGCGGTCGGCAACGATGGAAGAGTAACCACGGCTTCGCTGCAAGGCTACTTGCTCGCCGAAGTCCCTCGCATTCTACGAGTCACAATCGCAGGTGCGAAGAAACAGACACCGGTCCTGTTTGGAAGCAAGGCCAAAGAGTCGGTCGTAGTCGATCCTACGAGTCTGGTCGGGCGCAATGATCTGTCCGTCGCGGCATCGAATCCGATCATCGAGTCCTGTTTGACCGGCGAAGTCCGGGGACGCGTTCGCGACCTAAGTGGCTACTCCAAACCAAAGTCGCCACTTGAGAACCACAATGACTGGGAACGTGACTTCGTTGAAAAGGCTGGAGCGGCCGAAGTCACGGCGCAAGCCACCGAAATTTTCGAACTCCTACGAGAAGCCTTTCGGTACAAGCGCAAGGACCTCAGCTTTACCAACGTAGCCTCGACCGCTTCGATTAAGGGCCCAGATTTCGACGTCAATATCTCGCTTTCTCAGGACTCCGAGGATGCGGAAAGGTACTTGTTGTCAACAGAGGTCCGTTCTTTTCGAAATCCAACCGTCATCGACGATCCCAGCTTTTTAGCGATTTTTAACAAGTACTGCAGACGAGTCGTATTCGAACTGGAAGCGAATCTCGATTTGGAATCCAAGATCGACGCCATTGAAGAAATCGATGCATTGGCCAAGCATCTCGACTACGATCCTGAGTGCACAGAGTTCACGCTTCGACTGCCCGGGTCAGGAATTGTCATTCACGCAAGCGGCAGGCAGATGGTCTTTGCACTCGATTCGGCAGGCGATTTGAAATTGCTTCTCGGCAACACGCAAAAAGCATTCGAACAATTGGCTGGCGATAGCATCAACCTCGGCCTTCGCAGTTCAAATGCATCACAGCACTAAACAGCGAGTTGGGCACCGACTATAATTTGATGATGGATATCTATATTGAATTTCGAGAGCTTCTGAAATCACTCAATGCGCACAACGCAAATTATGCGGTGTGCGGAGGATTTGCGGTTGCCTTCCACGGCTATGTCCGCGCAACAATGGATATCGATTTGCTGGTTCAAAAAAACGACCTGGACTTACTCGTCGCGATCGCGAAAAAATGTGGCTTCGAACCTTGCGATGATTTTTTGCGTTTTGGAATTGGAACAATTAGAGAGACTACGATAAAGCGTCTGAACAAATTTGTCGGAACGGATTTTTTGACCCTGGATCTGATCCTCGTCAATTCACAAACTGAAATTGCTTGGGCGACCCGACTCAGCGTCATGCTACCTGATCAGGACATGCTAGTCGTGTCTTTGGATGGATTGGCTGCGATGAAACGACTTGCGGGTCGCACTCAAGATCTTCTCGACCTCGAAAAATTGGGGCTGGATAAATCGTGAGGGAATCTGACGAAGCCGAGCACGCAAAGGATACCAAGCGGACTCATAAGCCTGATAGTTCTGATGTAGAGACCGATATGTGCCCTCGCTCGATTCAAAAAAGACTCGAATCGTTGGGGCAACTCAGTCGACTAGCAAGTTATCTTGGCAAGGGAGTTATCGTCGGAAAGGCGGAAGAGCGTCGCTTGTAGTAAGCAGCAAAGCACATTCTACTTCACTATACCAATTTGATTGTCCTGCACTGCGAGTTCCATCTTAAAGAAGGCGGGATCGAAATGAAGATCGTCTGGTTTTTCATTCTCATCCCCATATTCATCGCTCTGAGCGTACTTGCGATTCAAGAAGCGGAAATGACGGATACCGTATGGTGTAGCGTTCTGTTGTCTGCTCTGATCATGCTTGCTTTGTGGAAGTATCGAGTGCGAATGTGGATTGGGCGGCAATGGAATCCACAGATTCCCCAGGATGAATTTAATTCCGCTAGGCCGTTGGCCTATTGGTGGCTTGGAATGTACTTCTTTCTTGTCGGAGGATTTCTTGTAGCGATGGCGACGAGCCAATACTATGGCTTCAAGATTCCCAGTGCCGCGATCTTGGGTTTCTTTTCGTTGTGGTGGATCAAATACGAACTTTGGCTGCTCCTCCTGTGTCGGAATATCGAGGGTTCTCGGGTTAACTTAAACAGCTAGTTTCGAACCTGCCATCGAACAAGACCTGACACTATTTGCACTCGCAATAGGTGCAGCAGGAACACTTTGGAATTGGTTGGGTTCATTGGTGTGTCAGCCCTTCGGGCGTATGACTTTCCAATTGCATCTGCGACCGGTAGTTATCACGACCGGCAGAGGATGTATCAGCCCTTCGGGCTTTTATCAGTTTCCGGGCTATCGTCCGTTTCCGTCAGGTATCTTCGGCCTTGTTTGCTGCATTAGTTTTAAGCCAGGAGGGCTGGCATACCCTCTGCCGGGGTCGAAGGCCCCGGGGATCAGTTGCAGTTAGGACGCAAAGGCCTGAAAGGCTGACACACCCATCCCGTGTACGGTGAAATCAACCACTCAAACATGCAATCCCGCAGCGTGTCCGGTGCTCCACGCCGCTTGAAAGTTATAGCCGCCGATCGGTCCGTCTAAATCGAGAATCTCGCCAGCGAAAAAGAGTCCAGGTGTCTTGCGACTCTGCATATCTTGGAAGTTCACTTCACCCAATGCCACTCCCCCAGCCGTGACCTCGGCTTTGGGATACCCTCGGGTTCCTTCAATCGGGACCGACAGCGATTTGATGCGTTCGACGAGCCCGTTGCGAACCTTCTTGGACATCTCTGCGGTATGCACCTCGTTGGTTGATCCCACGATTGCGACCAAGGCAGTTGCGAGTCGCTTTGGAATTCGTTGGCTCAAAACATTGGTGATCGTCTTGTTGGACTCTTTTGCCGCGTCAATTAACCACTGATCGCACTCTTCTCGCGATACATCCGGAAGCAAGTCGACGAACATGCTCGCCGGAACGTCGCGTGTCAGGTCGGAAAAGCAGCGGGAGATATTCATGGCGGTCGGCCCGCTGCATCCGAAATGTGTCCAGAGCAAACCGCCCCGCGACGTCGCTCGTTCCATTTTGACCAACTTGCCATCGGGGCCAGCAACGCGAGCCGTTACCTCGGCATCGTCGAGCGTGATCCCACTCAGCTCATGAACCCAAGCCTCGTTGGACAGTAAGGGAGTGAGTGCGGGTCTAAGAGGAGTTATTGTATGTCCCATCGCTTCAGCCCATGGGTAGCCATCGCCCGTCGTTCCACAACCGCTATAACTCAGCCCGCCACAAGTCAGCAGGAGTGACTCACAAGTGAAATCGACATTGGATTGACCTTGAAGCTTTGCGGACACTTCGAACCCCCCACCTTGCATCGGGATCGGGCGAATGGAATGGACGGCCGCTCCGGCGAGTAGGCTGGCGCCTTCGCGGGCCAAGCGACGCACGACCGCATCGCGAACATCGATGGCCCGGTCACTTGCGGGAAACACTTTGCCTGTCTCTTCGACTTTGGTCACTACCCCTTCTTGTTCCATCTGTTTGACGACGTCTTGCGGAGACAATCGGCTCAACGCGGAGAGCAAAACTCGCCCGTTTTTTCCGAAGGCCTCCGCAATTTTTCGACTTTCGCAGTTATGGGTAATATTGCAGCGGGTCCCCCCCGACATGAGAATCTTGACGCCAGCCTTGTTATTCTTCTCGAGAATGAGGACTTTTCGACCGCGTGCGGCAGCGGTTCCAGCTGCCCAAAGCCCAGCTGCACCACCCCCTACAATAATGACGTCCCAACGCGTTTGCATGAATGATTCGCTATTCGTTCTGCACGATTTTGGATTCGAGGTTACACTATGTCCGAAGGTTTTGGCGACTTTCGTGACCCGACGCCGATCAAAAGCTACCACCCAATCG
>JANMNR010000179.1:0-12145 GCA_031368325.1 Pirellula sp. | reverse complement strand
ATCCGTAAGTCGGTGAGGGCCAAAAAGACCTTGTCATAAGTCTCTAAGACACGGTTCACCCAGTAGTTCTGGCTGACCGCGCGGTAGCAGTAGGCAATTGTCTTAAAAACCTTCGAATCCATTTTGAATAGCTTGGTTGGGCGTACGTTGTATGTCTGTGCAAAATCGATTGGCGAAGGCGCACCGATCTTCACTTCACTGGAATCTTCACTCCACTGGAACCGTATCAGAGAATTCGGACTGGGGAATCCTTTTCATTTGGGGAAATGGTAGCAATTCAGGGGGAATCGTCCGCGAGCGTGGTTTGTACTGCGTGCAGCGATGGTAACGGTGGCTTGGGGACGCTCATTGAAGAGAATCCCGTCGTAGGGGGAGAGATTACTATTTTCGCTTACGGCTCGACGTTTAACGAAGGAGCGACGTTAAGGAGAGCGTCAGGGGCAGAACTACCAAGTTGCCTAGTGCTTTGTTCCATTTAAGAATTCGGGTTGAGGAAAACCTGTACGACGGACTTCCAGTCCGTCGATGGCAGCTTGAGCCGACGGGCTAGAAGTCCGTCGTACCCGAAATCTAAGTTGGAACAAAGCATTAGGCTTCCCGACTGCGAATAAAAAACCCACGGGGTGGAAACCAATGCCAAGGGATAGAACCTGGTTGTGATTCGTTCCAAGACAGTTGAAGTAGCAGAAGGATGGAAGGGTGTGGTATATTTCGTGTCAGCCACTGAAAACGTGGCTCGTTTTATGGATGTCCTACTTTCAAGAATGTGCTAGAAATGAGTGAAACGGCCGAGACCGGACACGTTGTCTTCGCGGACGACTGCGAAATCAACTTAAAGAATCGTTATTTTGCGGCTGTTTTGGCGTTTCTGGTGCCTGGTGCTGGACACTATTATCAAGGCCGATTGAACAAGGCTTATTTGTTCGCAGTCTGCATTTTGAGTTTGTTTTTCTTGGGCCTTTTCGTCGGCCAGGGACGAGTTGTCTATGCGGCTTGGAATCCCGAAGAGTACCGCATCCAGTTTCCTGCCCAAATGTGCGTTGGAATCCCTGCATTCCCTGCGGCGATCCAGGGGTGGATTCATCGCAACGATTCTAAAAATGGAATCGTCCCTCAGGTAGATGAAAAGTGGAGCTGGTCTCGATTTATGGCGGCACCGGCTGATGGACGAGAACTGTCGGATTGGCATCTAAAGACATCTGCTGGCTTTGAGCTCGGGACACTTTACACGGCGGTTGCTGGCCTCTTGAACCTTCTCGCCATTTTTGATGCATACGCCGGGCCCATGCCTCTGCCGACATCCGATGAGCGGCGTAAAAAGAAACCTGAGTAGCATGAACGACGAAATCCACGACTTGGCTGTCCGCCTGATTCGGGAAATTGCAAAAGTCCGATCGGTGGTTGTCGCGTTCTCGGGCGGTGTGGATAGCGCTGTTGTAGCGGCTGCGGCTCAGCGAGCCATTCCAGGAAACGCAATTGCAATCACAGGTGTCGGAGGTGCCGTCGCGGAATGGGACCTTCTTTCCGCTCGACGTGTTGCCGCCGCCATTGGGATTCCGCACCAAGAGATTTCAACGCAGGAAATCCTAAATCAAGATTACGTTCGAAACGATGGTCGACGCTGCTATTATTGCAAATCGACATTGTACGGTTCTCTTCGAGCATGGGCTGACGCAAATGGTTTCGAAGCGCTCATGTCCGGGACCAACCAGGATGATCTAGGAGACTATCGGCCAGGGTTGCAAGCGGCTGCAGAATTTTTTGTCATTGCACCGCTAGTCAATCTTGGGATCACCAAAACACAAGTGAGGGAATTGGCTGCCTACTTCCATCTTGACGTGGCGAACAAACCGGCATCTCCTTGTTTAGCGAGCCGAATTGCGTATGGGCAAAGCGTTACACCCGAGCGGCTTTGCAACATTGAAAGCGCCGAACGGTTCCTTGGATCGCTTGGGTTTCGGGATGTTCGAGTTCGATTGCACGCAGATGATTTAGTCCGCCTAGAGTTAAGCTTACAGGATCTGCAATTAGCGTGCGTTTCTCCAACCCGTGAGTCCATCAGCGAGCATATGCAATCGCTCGGCTTCAAATTTGTGACGCTGGATTTAAAGGGCCGCCAAACCGGCTCGCTGAATCGCGTCTTGCCGATCGTCACCGTCGCTTGCAAAACCACATGATTAGGGCGATCGACGCGGCTGAGCCGCGTGGTGACGGCAATGGACTGGCGGAATGGGGATGGATTGCAGATGGGGTTCAGCCCACTGCGGCGTATGTTCACATCCCATTCTGTCGCCATCGATGCGGATACTGTAATTTTTCCCTACTCGCCGATCGAGAGGATCTCTACGAACGCTTTCTCAGCGCCCTTGAGATTGAGTTATCGGAACTCATCGTACCTCGTCAGGTAGAGACGATTTTTTTAGGTGGTGGAACTCCCTCCATTCTGCCTAGCGAGCCAATGGCGAGAATGCTGCGTCTGCTGGGAGAATGGCTGCCTTTGAGCCCAGGCGGCGAGTGGAGCATGGAAGCGAATCCGCTCGATATAACCGAATCCTTCTGTGCCCAGGTTCATTCGTTTGGCGTGAATCGCTTGAGCATTGGCGGTCAGAGTTTTCAAGCTGCCAAGCTCAAGCGGTTGGAACGGGATCATTCACCCAACCAGTTGGTAGAGAGCGTTCCTATTGCGATGCGTCATTTCGATTCGGTCTCATTGGACCTCATTTTTGCGGCTCCCGATGAAACTCTAACGGGATGGGATGATGACTTGTGTAAGTTGATTGAGCTTGGTGTCCAGCACGTATCCACGTACGGATTGACGTTTGAAAAGGGTGCTCGATTTTGGGGTATGCGAGAACGCAAGGAAATGGAGTCCGTATCTGAGGAGCTTGAGTTAGAGCTTTACCAACATGCCATTGAAAAATTATGTGGTGTGGGCTTCGAGCATTATGAAATATCCAACTTTGCCAAGCCAGGGCAACGGTGCCGGCACAACCAGAGTTACTGGCTTGGTAAGCCATGGTGGGCTTTTGGGCCAAGCGCAGCCCGTTACGTTGGCGGCTGTAGAAGTGTAAATCATCGTGGCACTCTCGAGTACATCCGCCGCATCGAACGCCAGCGAACTGCGGTAGACGAATTTGAACGACTGACTCCTGAGCAAATGATACGCGAGCGGTTTGTGTTTGGGATGCGTCAATTGGCTGGTGTAAACTGGGAGGCGATGAAATCCGAAACGGAATCGTCCATCATTCAGTCGATCGAGTCGGCTATCGAGAAACATGTTGCGGCTGGCTGGATGGTTCGGGAGGGAGGCCAAGTACGACTCAGTCGTCAGGGGCTGATGATTAGCGACGCGTTGTGGAGAGAGTATCTGTGAACGCAGGTGTGAATCGGGTTTGGTGCGATGTTGGGGGTACGTTTACCGATTGTTTTGTGGTTCGTGCCAACGGCGAACGCCTTATTACCAAAGTGCTGAGTAGCGGTGTGTTCAAAGGTGCTGCTGAACGATGGCTCAGTTCTGTGACGTTTGTGGATGCTGCCAGACGAAAGGATCCAGATGGTTTTTGGATCGGGGCGGAAGTTCGGTGGTTGAGCGACGAGGGTGCGATCGTTGCCAGACGGCATTGCATGGGTTTCGATTCAAAGACGGGTTCGGTTACGGTTGATTCGGCAGTTCCACGTAATGCAGAAACACGGTACGAGTTGGTTTTGGGGGTGGAAGCTCCTGTGCTTGCCACGCGATGGCTGCTTGGTTGTGGCCTAAATACTCCGTTGCCTCCGTTGGAGGTTCGGCTTGGGACGACGCGTGGAACCAATGCGCTGTTGACTCGCAGCGGTGAGCCATGCGCGCTGGTAACGACTCAGGGTTTTGCAGACCTAGTTCGGATCGGTTACCAGGAGCGTCCGAGTCTCTTTGAGTTGACAGTGCGCAAGCGGTTGCCGTTGCATCATTGTGTAGTAGAAATCCCAGAGCGACTTGCGGCGGATGGTTCCGTGCTGCGGCCATTGGAGATCGATTCGACGGTGGCGTTGCTTGAAAAACTCTATGAGTCGGGGATTCGATCGATTGCAGTCTGCTTGTTGCACTCGTACTGCAATCCTCAGCATGAGCAACTGGTTGAGAAGATAGCTCATGAACTTGGCTTTACGTGCGTATGCATTAGCAGTCAAGTTTCACCCAAGATCAAGGCGGTGCTGCGAGCCGAGACTGCGTTGGTGGACGCATATTTGACGCCGATCGTTCAAAGTTATTTAGCTCGCGTCGCCCATCAATTTGGGTTGGGAGAGTCGAGGCGAATTCGTGTCATGACGAGTAGCGGTGGTCTGGTCGCGACAGACGTAGTTCGGGGCAAGGACACTGTCCTATCAGGGCCAGCTGGCGGAGCGGTAGCGATCGAGGGGCTCGCTATAGCAATCGACGAGCCTCGCTGTATCGGATTGGATATGGGAGGGACAAGTACCGACGTTTGCAGGATTGATGGCAAACTGCAACTGGAGTATGAAACGATCAAGGCGGGGGTCCGGATGATGGTTCCGACGTTGGCGATTCACACAGTTGCGGCAGGCGGAGGCAGTGTGTGTTGGTTTGATGGTGTATCGCTCCGTGTGGGGCCGAACAGCGCAGGGGCCGAGCCTGGACCGGCCTGTTATGGACGCGGGGGGCCCTTGACGGTGACCGATTTGAATTTGCTTTCCGATCGCATCGATGCGGAATCATTCCCCTTCAAACTGGATCGACATGCCGCCGAGCGCAGGGCAAACGCATTGCTCGCTCAAGTGAATGCAGCTGGAGAACGTTTTCGACGGTTTTCCTTGGACGAGTTGGTGGAGGGATTTCGGAGGATTGCAAACGAGCATATGGCAGCCGCCGTACGGAGTATCTCGATTTCGCAAGGAGCTGATCCTAGAGAGCACGTGTTGGTTGGATTTGGCGGGGCGGCTGGTCAACATATTTGTGAGATTGCCGAGCTGCTTGGTATGACGCACGTGATTGACCCGCCGCACGCTGGATTGTTGAGCGCCTTGGGTATGGGCATGGCAACTGTTCAAAGAACGCTTTCACGACCAATCTATCGATCGCTGGATCTCGTCGATCATTCGACTCTTCGCGAATGGTTAACCGAGTTATGGCGGTCTGCTTGGTCCGAATTGGAGGTAGAGGGTATTGCACGCGATCACGTATCGGCAGACTTTGCCATCGAGCTGCGGTATCGCGGTACAGAAGGTGGAATCATGGTCGAGCTTTGCGATCTAGCAAAGTGGCACATGTTGCCAAGCAGTGATGCAGATACAACGGACTGGAATCCTACGCTATTGAGCGACTGTTCTGAGCGGTTTTCAGAATTGCATCAGAAGCGATTCGGTTATCATTGCCCGGGCAAGTCCATTGAAGCTGTCTCTATCCAGGGTGCTTTTCGGTCAATGGCGCCGCAAAATGTCCCGTCACCGAATGCAGAGGTATCTCAAGACAGCACGCGCGGTTCTGATAACTTGGTGAACGAATCAGTGGGGGGAATCCACCGCGACGCGTTAATTCCTGGTCAGACCGTGGCTGGACCTGTGTTGATTGTCGCTAGTGGTAGTACAACTTGGTTGGCGGCGGGGTGGGTCGCCACAGTTCTATCTGATGGTACGTTATCCATGAGGGATGAATCAACGAGCGTTCGAGTAAGCGATGCTTTGCAATCCCGTGAAATGGAAGAGGAACGAGTTGATCCGGTTTTGCGTGAGGTGTTGGCACAACGCATTGCAGCTATCGCGGACCAGATGGGTATTGTTTTGGAACAGACAGCGGTGAGTGTCAACGTCAAGGATCGCCGGGATTTCAGTTGCGCGGTTTTTGCATCGAACGGCGATTTGATTGCGAACGCACCGCACGTGCCCGTTCATTTGGGGGCAATGAGTCAGACGATTCGATGTTTGCTTGGGTTGTTTCCGATCATCGAAGCCGGCGATTGTTTTGTGACCAACGATCCGTATCAAGGTGGTTCGCATTTGCCGGACATCACGGTGGTGACTCCTGTGTTCGTCCATGACAACCTCGACCGACGTTTACCGGACTTTTTCGTAGCATGTCGTGCCCATCATGCGGAGATAGGCGGTGTTTCACCGGGTTCGATGGCGCCTACGTCGACGCGGTTGGGGGACGAGGGGGTCGTAATACCTCCGATGTATTTGGTGCGTCGGGGAGTGGATCGGTCGACGGATGTGGAGCGACTGCTGCGCGAGGCGAGGTATCCTTCGCGATCGATCCCTGAGAACATGTCGGACTTGGCTGCGCAACAGGCCGCGAACCAATGCGGTGTGCATGCGATGATTGAACTGGCAGGGCAGGTCGGCTTGGGCGTGGTCACTCGATATCTCGAGCACATCCAACAAGCGTCTGAGGCCAAAACACGAACTTGGATACAAACCTTGCCTAACGAGCCCCAATGCTTTAGCGATAGGATGGATGATGGTACGGGCATATCGGTATCGATCCAGCGAACTACGGATTCAGAGGGCCTAGCAAAGCTACGTATCGACTTTGCAGGGACAGGAGAGATCTCGAAAGGGAATCTGAATGCAAATCCTGCAATTGTGTCGGCAGCGGTAATGTATGTGATTCGATGCGCGCTAGCGGATTCGTTGCCATTGAATTCGGGAGTGATGCGATGTGTTGAGTTGTGTGTGCCAGTGGGAATCCTGAATCCAAAGTGTGTGGGGGACCGTGGGGATTGGCCAGCCGTCGCGGGAGGAAACGTGGAGACAAGTCAGCGGGTCGTTGACTGCTTGCTTGGGGCGTTGGGATTAGCGGCAGCGAGTCAGGGCACGATGAACAATTTTTTGTTTGGCGATTCAAGTTTTGGCTATTACGAAACAATCGGTGGTGGGACGGGAGCAACAGCAGAGGGGGCAGGCGAGGATGCGGTGCATTCCCATATGACGAATACACGATTGACGGATGTCGAGGTGCTTGAGAAAAAGTATCCGGTTCGACTGGTTCGTTTTGAGATACGGCGAGGGAGCGGTGGCCCAGGTCGCAATGCGGGTGGCAACGGTCTCATTCGTCAGGTCCTCGCGTTGCGGCCATTGGAGGTTTCGTTGGTAACTAGCCGACGAACAACAGCTCCGTTTGGTATGAACGGAGGGGATACCGGCAAGCCCGGTGAGAACTGGCTAGTACGAGTGGATGGTGAGCGCGTTCGACTTGGTAGTTCGGTTCAAGTATCGATTGGAGTGGGAGAGAGTATCCTTATCGAAACGCCTGGCGGCGGGGGGATGGGATAGCCCTGGGTGCGTCACAACGAGGATGTCGCACGAGCGAACTACGCAAACCGATTTTAGGCTTAGGCAAAGATCGCGAGGTGATGTGCGACATCGCGTTGCGATTTCTATGTGCCAACTAGCTCTTTCGCTCGTAGATGCAATTCCGTCAATCGTTCAGCTAAGAGTTTTAGAATCTCTGCATCGGTTAATGGCATGTACTGAGCGGGTTGGATCGGCTCTCCAAAGACAACCGCGATAGGGCTTCGTGTTGGTATCTTGGTACCTCTCGGCAGGCAATCGTAAGCGCCTACTACGGCAATCGGCATGAGAGGTACTTGCGAACGTCGAGCGACTGGAATGAAGCCTGGCTTCAAGGCGCCGATTTTTCCATCTGGCGTACGAGTTCCCTCTGGAAACAACAGAACCAACTCCCCCTTCTGAAGACGTTTGAGCATCTCGCGCAGGCCTGCCAGCCCACCTCGTTCTCGATCGATTTCGATCGCGTCAAGCAAACTTATCATGAAGCCAAAGAACGCATTCTTGAAGAGCGTTTTGCGAGCAAGGTAATTCAATCGCCGATTGGCGATCATTCCAACGAGGACCGGGTCGAGCATTGATTGATGTGTCGAGAGCAACATACCGCCACCCTCAACATCCAAATGGTATTGGCCTTCTGTGCGCAGGCTGAACATCACAACCGAAACGAGCCTAGATGTGAGCTGCACCCATCGATAAAAAAGCTGTCGGCCAATGTTTTGCAACGTCCATGCCGACTTTTCTGAATTTTTTTTGTTCATCGTGATTCGGTAGCGATCCAGCTGGTCAAGGCTAACCGCTTGGCCTGAACGATCTCGATCAGACTCTTTAAAACTTGCTCCTCCGACATTCCGTCGGTCCACACGGTAATGGAATCGGCTGCTGCTTTTAGGCCACCGGATTCGCGTTTTGTATCTTGAATGTCACGTTGGTTCTGCTGTTCCAAGATCTCGATATAGTCAGCGTCCATTCCCAACTCGATCAGTTGTCCAACGCGTCGGTGGGCTCGTTCCTCGGGTGTGGCCGTCAGGAAAATCTTGCACTCCGCATTCGGAAACGCGACAGTCCCCTGATCTCGCCCCTCGGTAACTACATTGCGCCCGTCGGTCCAGCGTCGTTGCAAATCTACCATCGCTTGCCTAACGGAGGTGTTGTCGGCGATATGGCGGATCGACTGGGTAATGGAGGGCTTTCTGATTTCTTCGGAGACATCTTGTCCGTTCATGTAAACACGGTCGGCTGCGAGTTCGATATGGATCGACCTGGCAAGTGCAGCCACATCGTCAACCTGGTTCAACGGCAATTGCTGCTTCAAGCAGGCCAAAGTGACGCAGCGGTACATTGCGCCTGTATCAAGGAACTCAAACTCGAGCTCCCTGGCCAATCGCCTTGCAACCGAGCTTTTGCCAGCACCTGCTGGACCGTCAATCGTTACTATCACTCCTGCCCCCGACAATTCTGCGAAAACAACATCGGCCACGAGGCGATTTTACTCTAAACGCGGAAAAATGCTTCACCGTTTCGAGTCGTAAATCGCGTGATTCTCAAGCTACTCTAAGAAAGCCGTAGGTATCACTGGTTTGGTTTGTGAACAAAAAACGTTAGTAGGTCGTCAAAGCTAATTGCGGGGGTACGACGGACTTCCAGTCCGGCGCATAGTAATGCCATCGACGGACTGGAAGTCTGTCGTACAGGTCCAATTCAACCCTAATATTCAGCTGTAAAGACCGCTAGTTGGTTGCCGATAATTCGACTTCGCAACTTTCGCCTTCGGCTTGGTCCTGATAACTCTCCATCGGAGGGCACGAGCAAACCAGGTTGCGATCACCGTAAACGTTGTCGACGCGGCCAACCGGTGGCCAGTACTTGACTCGGTAATCCATCGATGGGTCTGGGCAAACTGCTTCCAGCCGGGTGTACACGCGGGGCTTGCTCTCGTCGAGGATTGCGTCCAATGTGTGAGGAGCATTGTGCAACGGATTGTTGTCCGCTGGCCAAGATCCCGCCCGCACCTTTTCGTATTCTGCATAAATCAAGTTCATCGCTCGGCAAAAGCGATCTATCTCATACAACGATTCGCTCTCGGTCGGTTCGATCATCAAGGTGCCGCCGACTGGAAATGACATGGTCGGAGCATGAAATCCGAAATCGATTAGTCGCTTAGCAATGTCGTCGACCGTCACATGCCCGTCCGCGTTCATTGGGCGAGTGTCGATGATGCACTCATGCGCAATCAACCCTTGGTTGCCGGTATAAAGAATGGGATAGTTGTCTTTGAGACGATGCGCGATGTAGTTTGCACTCAGAATTGCAACTTGGGTGGCACGCCTGAGTCCAGATGCTCCCATCATTCGGATATACATCCAGGAAATGGGCAGAATGCTACCGCTGCCGAAGGGTGCAGAACTAACGATGGGTCCTTTTCGCGACGTGTTGATGCCGTCTTTCGGCAAAAACGGGGCTAGGTGTGCACCAACTCCAACCGGACCGACGCCTGGGCCGCCACCACCGTGCGGGATGCAGAATGTTTTGTGCAAATTCAAGTGCGAAACATCGCTTCCAAATTTACCTGGCTTGGCGACCCCGACCAGTGCATTCAAATTGGCACCATCGACGTAGACTTGACCGCCTGCGGCATGAATCTTTTCACAAACCGAGGTAACTCCTGCCTCAAACACACCGTGCGTAGACGGATAAGTGATCATGACAGCGGCCACGCGGCCTGGATAGTCCGCGATCTTGGCGTCTAAATCCGCAAGATCGACGTTGCCCGAGTCATCGCACTTGACCACGACGACTTGCATATTGGCCATCTGAGCACTGGCCGGATTGGTTCCGTGAGCGCTGCTTGGGATCAAGCAGATGTTTCGGTTGATGTCGCCGCGCGATTCGTGGTACTGTTTGATCGCAAGTAGCCCTGCATACTCGCCTTGCGAGCCAGCGTTCGGTTGTAGGGAGATCGCATCATAGCCCGTAATCGTACACAGCATCGACTCCAATTGATCGATCATCTCGCGATATCCCAACGATTGGTCAGCTGGTGCAAACGGATGGATAGAGTTGAATTCCGGCCATGTGACGGGCGTCATCTCCGTTGCCGCATTCAGCTTCATCGTGCAGGAGCCTAGCGGAATCATGGCCCTATCCAAAGCGATGTCCATTTCCGATAGACGGCGCAGATAGCGCATCATTTCGGTTTCGCTTCGATATCGGTGAAATACTGGCTGAGTCAGGAAACTGTCGCTTCGGAAGCTATCGGCTGGCAACACGCTTGCGTCCGATTCTTCGATCGACGTTCCGCCGAACAGATTCAGGATGGCAATCAAGTCGGCTTCGCTCGTAGTTTCGTCTAGCGAGATACCAATTTGGGTGGCGTTGATTCGCCGCAGATTAAAACCGGCAGCCACCGCTGATCTGAGAATTTGCTCCGTTTGCGAACCGGTGTTGATTGCCAAGGTGTCAAAGACAGTCCTGCTCTCCACTTGCAGTCCGAGTTTTTCTATTGAACGCAGGAGGCTCATCGTCAGTCCGTGAACACGACGTGCAATGGCCCGCAATCCTTCTGGCCCGTGATAGGCCGCGTAAAGAGTCGCCATGATCGCGAGGAGAGCTTGGGCTGTACAAATGTTGGATGTGGCTTTTTCTCGACGAATGTGTTGTTCACGAGTTTGAAGAGCCAATCGAAACGCAGGCTTGCCATGCGAATCAATCGACTGTCCCACCAGTCGTCCGGGTAGCGTACGCTTGTAGGCATCTTTGGTCGCAAGGAAAGCGGCGTGTGGGCCTCCGAAACCAAAAGGTACACCGAAGCGTTGCGAGTTGCCGACCACGACGTCTGCACCGAGTTCACCGGGCGACTTGAGCAGTGTCAGTGCCAATAAATCGGTCGCCATCACCACCATCGCTTTGTTTTTGTGAGCAGACTCGATGAGGGACTCGAAATTGCCGACAGAACCGTCGGTCGCCGGATATTGAACGATAGCTGCGAAGACGTTGTTCCAGTCAGCGACGGCCTCCCGTTGATCAAACAGTTGCACCGCGATGCCAAGTGGTTCGGCCCGCGTTTGGATAAGTTCGATCGTCTGTGGATGACAGAGGCTTGAAACCAGAAAGCGGTTGGCCGACGATTTGCAGGAGCGTTGGCACAGCGTCATCGCTTCGGCCGCGGCGGTTCCCTCGTCCAAAAGCGAGGCACCCGAGATATCCATACCAGTTAACTCGCAAATCATTGTTTGGAAGTAAAACAGAACTTCCAATCGCCCCTGGGAAATCTCAGGCTGGTAAGGTGTGTAGGCCGTGTACCACGCTGGATTTTCAAGAACGTTTCGATGGATCACTTTCGGGGTAAAGTTGCCGTAGTAGCCTTGCCCAATGAAGCTCCGCAGGACCTTGTTCTTGCTGGCGATTTGCTTGAGTTCCGCCAGGGCTTGTTCCTCCGAGACTCCGTTTAAAAGATCCATCGCCGAATTATCGGCAATGTTTTCTGGCACAACCGCCAGAGTTAAGTCGTCCAACGATGCGTATCCGAGTTCGGACAGCATGAATTGTATCTCGTGGTCGCGCGGACCAATGTGTCTAGAAACAAACGAAGAAAATGTATCAACGGAAGCAGGCTTATTGGTGGACATGCCGGGACCCTGGGGTGCAAACGGAACTGCAATCGGGAATGGGATGGCGTCGCAGCCAAAGGCCCAATTCTCAATTTAGGTTTGCCCCTCTGTCCTGTTACCTGAGAGATCTCGGCCTGAAGCCTTTCCCCTTCGGTGGATTCCGTTGCTGCCGTTTCCGACAACTGAATCGCTCTCCAGAGACGATTTTTGTGCTAGCGGTTCATTTTGCCTGAGCGGTTCAGGGCTGCTTTGCG
>JANMNR010000132.1:0-4407 GCA_031368325.1 Pirellula sp. | reverse complement strand
GAAGAAATGTTCGCATAGCTTCGACTTCTGCCATTCGGTATTCATGTCCAGCAAGTTCACGAAGAAGTCATTTGAAAACGTCTCTGGCTTCTTGGTAAACACGCCAAGTTCTGGGAACGAAGTGTTTGCATTGAGGACCCTAAGGCCGCCGATGAGAACGGTCATTTCCGGCGCGGTTAGTGTTAGCAACTGAGCACGGTCGACCAGCAATTCTTCCGCAGGTCTGTCATGTTCCTTGCCAAAGAAATTGCGAAAGCCATCGGATGCGGGCTTCAGCACCTCAAACGATGCAACGTCGGTGTTTTCCTGAGTCGCGTCGGTTCGTCCTGGAGTGAAAGGAACTTGTGCGTTGCTACCTGCTTTCTTCGCCGCCGCTTCAACACCGGCGCATCCTCCTAGAACAATCAGATCTGCCAGCGATACTCGCTTGCCGTCAGTGCGAGATTTGTTGAAATCTTGCTGTATCTGCTCAAGTGTTTTTATAACGTTAGTTAGTACGGCTGGGTTGTTAACTTCCCATTCGATTTGAGGAGCCAGTCGAATGCGGGCTCCATTGGCTCCACCACGTTTGTCCGATCCACGGTAGGTGGATGCGGATGCCCAAGCCGTTGAGACCAGTTGCGAAATGGAGAGACCAGAGGTCAAAATCTTACCTTTGAGAGCTGAGGCTTCTTGATCTCCGATTAGTTTGTGATCCACCGCAGGGACCGGATCTTGCCAAATTTGAGCCTCAGCCACCATTGGCCCAAGGCAACGAGAAATAGGTCCCATGTCGCGATGCGTCAGCTTATACCATGCCTTGGCGAACGCCTTGGCGAACTGATCGGGGTTGTCATGGAATCGCTTCGAGATTGGTCCGTAGATTGGGTCCATCTTGAGCGCGAGGTCGGTTGTAAACATAATGGGGGCGTGGGACTTTGATTTGTCATGTGCATCTGGCACAGTTCCCTTGGCCGAAGCCTCCTTCGGAGACCATTGCCAAGCGCCTCCTTGACCCTTGACCAATTCCCATTCATAGTCAAACAGGTTGTCGAAGTAGCCGTTGGACCAAGCGGTCGGAGTTGAGGTCCAAGCACCTTCGAGACCGCTGGTGATCGTGTCGCCAGCGTTTCCCTTTTTATAGGTATTCTTCCAACCGAAGCCTTGCTCCTCGATACTGGCTCCCTCCGGCTCTGGCCCAACGAATTTGCTCGCATCTTCTGCTCCGTGCGCCTTGCCAAATGTATGGCCACCCGCTATCAACGCAACCGTTTCTTCGTCATTCATCGCCATACGAGCAAAGGTCTCGCGAATGTCTTTTGCTGAAGCGAGTGGATCTGGTTTGCCGTTTGGTCCTACAGGATTTACGTAGATCAGACCCATTTGAACCGCAGCGAGTGGATTCTCTAGAGTTCTGTCGCCTGAGTAACGCTTGTCGCCTAACCACTCGCTTTCGGGCCCCCAATAGATATCTTCCTGTGGCTCCCAAACGTCCTCGCGTCCGCCCGCGAATCCAAACGTCTTGAAGCCCATGGATTCAAGAGCCACGTTGCCAGTGAAAACCATCAGGTCTGCCCAAGAGATCTTATTGCCGTATTTTTGCTTGATGGGCCAAAGCAGTCGACGCGCCTTGTCTAGATTTGCATTGTCTGGCCAACTATTGAGCGGTGCGAACCGCTGTGTGCCATAGCTGGCCCCACCTCGACCGTCTGCGATTCGATATGTTCCAGCGCTATGCCATGCCATCCGAATGAAGAGTGGTCCGTAATGGCCGTAGTCCGCAGGCCACCATTCTTGGGACGTCTTCATCAGCGTTTCGATATCCCTTTTCAACGCCTTCAAGTCGAGCTTCTTGAATTCCTCGGCGTAGTTAAACCCTGCACCCATTGGGTTACTTTTAGAAGAATTTTGATGGAGGATCCGCAGGTTTAACTGCTCGGGCCACCAGTCCGCCGAAGAGTATCCTCCTGCGGATGTGGTTCTTTCGGCGGTGGGCCGATTTGATCCGCCGATAACCGGGCATTTGCTGAGATCTACTTTTACAGCATCGGTTATCGGTCCGTTTTTGGGAGTTGAACTGACTTGATTTTGAGCAAACGCGGTGGTGGCGGTGCTCAGCAACGCGATGCCTGTTAGGAAACGAGCGAATTGGAACTTTGCGGCCATGATTTCTCCTGAAATTGGGAATGCATTTCAACGCCTGTTGACACATAAGCGTACCGGAAGGACAAGTTTGCGCTTTTTCGCCCAATCCGTCCAATGCATTGTTAGTATACCATTGATGCACACAACGCATGAGCCTCCGAAAAGCCGTGGGAGGGCGACTTTGCAAGAAAGACTTTTACGACGCGACGCTTAGAGGAACGCAAAAGTGGAATTCGAACAATTAAGGCACTTTTTAATGGTAGCTGAGTTGATGAATTTCACTCGAGCAGGGGAGGCGGTAGGACTGTCGCAACCCTCCTTGAGCCGCTCTATCGCGCGCCTTGAGGAGGTGCTTGGCCAGCCCCTCTTCGAGCGTCAATCGCGAAGTGTCACGCTGACCGATGCGGGAAACATGCTACTAGGTCGAGCTCGTCAGATTCTGCTTTTGGTTGATGATGCGAAAGCCGAAATCAACGACGACGGACAAACTGGCCGGATTCGAGTGGCTGCGATTCCGACAATCGCCCCTTACTATCTGCCGGAGCGACTAAAGGCGTTCCATAAGGATTTTCCTAAGGCCAAGGTAATCGTTCAGGAAGATACGACAGACAATTTAATGAAGAAACTAAACGATGGCCAAGTCGATGTCGTGGTTGCTTCACTGCCCATCCATGTCAAATACCTTGCGATTGAGAGGTTGTTCGATGAGGAATTGCTGTTGGTCATGGCTTCCGAAAATCCATTGGCGAAAAAGAAGACGATTCAAATGAGCGATATAGAGTCGTTGCCCTTTGTTCTGCTTGGAGAGGCTCACTGCCTGACCGACAGTGTCGTTTCATTTTGCCAACAGAAGTCCTTTCATCCACTATCGGTCGAGCGTACAAGCCAACTCGCCATGGTACAGGAACTGGTGGCGTTAAATCACGGCATCAGCTTTATTCCAAAAATGGCGCGCGAACTCGACAGCAACGCACGCCGAGTCTACCATTCGATAGAGGGAAGAAAGCCGATAAGATCCATCGTGATGGTGACGAATCCCTTTCGATACCAAAGCCTGTTGCAACGCAATTTTCAAGAGTCCCTTCGCAATTCTGTATCGGCAATTCCTAAAAAAGGAACAGCAGGTAGCAACAGGGAATGAGGGAATCGAAACCCATGGGCGCTGAGCTATTTGAATCCACATTTGACTCTTCGAATGCGCTCAGGGGTGGATGCGAAACGCATTCCATCGTTATTTTGGAACGATCCCTGACACCCAAACGTTTCGATGGGTAGAATTCTGTTCGTTGAAGTGTCGTTTTTTTATGTTGAGTGAAGATTTTAGTTCGGGGATGGGTATGTCGGAATCTGGTGTGGTGCTTGCCGTGGATCTTGGTGCGTCCAGCGGTCGCGTTATTGCTGCCGAATTGAAATCGGATCGCATTCATTTAACGGACGTTCACCGATTCGAAAACGCGCCCGTGCAAATGGGCACTCGGCTTCACTGGAATTTGCATGGGCTTTGGCAACAAATTGAGCAAGGGCTCACTGTCGCGTCCAAGAGTTATGGTGACCGTATTGAGAGTGTCGGTGTGGACACTTGGGGTGTCGACTATGTGCTGCTTGATCGGAACCAAGATATGGTCGGGCCGGGATTCTGTTACCGTGACGCTAGGTCTACCGGCATGATGAAGCGAGCTTTTAATTCGATATCTCAGGCCGAGATCTTTGAGCAAACCGGTGTCCAGTTTATGGAGATCAACACACTTTACCAGTTGTTTTCGATGCGGTGCGAACAGTCGCCACTCCTGGATATCGCCGAACACTTCCTCATGATTCCGGACTTCATCAACTGGCTCTTAACAGGCCAGATGGTGAACGAATATACCAACGCCAGCACCACGCAGCTGCTGCATGCCACGAATGGTCAATGGTCGACCAAAATCCTAGATGCTTTGAAAATCCCCAAGCACATTTTCAAGACTCCTGTTCAGCCAGGAACGCAACTAGATACATTGCGATCCACGGTTCGGTCCAGAACCGGGTTGAGCGAAGGCGTAAAGGTGATTGCACCGGCGACACACGATACAGGCTCAGCGGTCATTGCTGTCCCAGCAGACAATTTCGCTAGCCCTCAACCAACCTGGTGCTACATCAGCAGCGGCACTTGGTCGTTGATGGGTTGCGAGTTGCCACGACCGATTATCAATGACACCGTCGCAGGCTTCAATTTTACTAACGAGCGGGGCATGATGGGCAGCACACGACTGCTGAAAAACATCGGTGGACTTTGGATTTTCCAGC
>JANMNR010000131.1:0-10445 GCA_031368325.1 Pirellula sp. | reverse complement strand
GGTTCATTAAATAAAAATTACACACATTCATATCTGCCTACTTCGTTTTTTTTTGTTGTGTCGATAGCTAATGTCTTTTTCCAAAACCAAAGCGACTCTACGATCGGGAGGCCAAAACCCTCAACGATGGACGGGAAAATTACCCCTCGACATGATTGGTAACAGAACTGCAGCTCTGAGTCTTTGATGTCGTGAAACGCAAAGAGCTGTTTGCCATACGCTGGGTGATTCTGAATCCTCTGAACCACATCACCACAAAGTGAGCCGACACGGCCGATCAAGCAGAGACGCAGATCAGTTCGAGTTTCCCAAAGTAAATCGAAGGCATCCAGTAGGTAATGGTGGTTTTTTCTCGGGTCAAACGTCGCTACCATGAGATACGGTGGCTTAGCGTCAGAGGTGGTTGAATCGCTGCAGAAGAGCTCTCTAACACAGGAACGAACTTCACCCTCGACCAGCTTTAGTTCCGCTCCCAACGTCAGGTGTCGTATCGCTGAAGGAACCCTGGTGAACTGCGAAAAATGCTCTTCAATGTACTGCTTAATTTCCATTTCGACGGTTTGCGAAATCGTCACCAACACATCGGAATTCTCGACGGCGTTGTGCAGATACTTTCGGAACCCCTCTGTGCGTTTACCTCCAACATATTGAGGATGTGTTAAGGGGATAAGGTCGTAAATGACAGTCGCAATTGTTGCGCCGCGGGCCCTAGCCGCAGCCGCAGCTTGCCAGACACCTCGCTTTGTCCAATATGCGTCTGGCAATACGAACAAATCATCCTCATTTGGCTCGACAACCTCGGCCCGCCCGGCAACATTCCGATGGATAAGATACCTAAAGCAAGAATGCGGTAGCTTGAATATGCCGAGATGACCTTTTTCCGGCCTAAACCACTTTCTAAATCGAGATGAGTTTGTGTGCCTGCAAATCCAATTAGCAAGCTTCACGTATCCACGTGGAAGAAAGTTGTAGACGTTTGCCTCGAGTGAAGCGAGCTTTGAAAAACGGTGAGTCAGTTGGTCGTCGATCGCAACGAACCGATTGGAAGTGTGGGTCACAAGTTGTGGCTTGGGTAATCCCTCATCTTCGCACCAGCGATCGCACTCTGAAACAATATTTCGAACGACACGTTCTATGCCCGAATTCCTGCCCGTTGCGATAGTATGAGACGCATCGACAAACAGTCGCTTTGGCTGATTTTGCTTATGTTGTCGAAACGCTGGGGTCATCAAGACTAAGTAATCCTAGATGGCATGGTGAGTTAACGGATTATTCGCAGGGCGAGCATTTTGAATTACGGGGTTCGGCTATGGATTACTTGGTGCACCCGATGGGATAACAAACCAAGACATGGGAGTCAAGATTGAGTTTCGGCGGGCGAAAAATCGTATTGATAGCATTGTGCGCTCGTAGTTGCTGGGATTGATGGTTTCTTAGATTGGCAAATCTTCACAATTCAACGTGACACCGGACTGCGAATGGCTTGAAGTGGAACGAGGGATTCCCGTGCAGGAAAATAGTCGATGATAAAAACGTTAATTGACTCTATTTCATCGGGTTTGGCCCAAGTTGGGATTGGAGGAATGGCAGCACACGCCTACTCTACCTGCGTGTTCTCAGAATCACTTCGTGCAATGCCGGCTTCTCCAGTTGGAATTTGGTTCGTTTCTCAATAGAAACACCTTTTTAATTGGATGATTTTGGTGAAGGACGAACATTTTTGGAATTCGCGGTGAATTGGTTCGTCGTCCCACTTGAGTCATGCATGCGTAATCCCAAAGAACTTCTAGTTGCTTCCAAAGCATTCACGTCCGAGACGAAATGGATTAGCTGGTGGCATTTGCTTTCTGCGATTGGCTGCTACACCATAAGCTTGCTTATCGCCTGCTCCGACTTTTTCCCGTTGGTTTTGCGGGTAGTCAGTAGCTGCGTCAGCGGACTGGTTGTCGTTCGATTGTTCATCATCTATCACGATTTTAACCATGGCGCGATTTTGCGACGATCCTGGCCGGCAGCGGCCATTCTAAAGTTCTATGGCCTCTTGGTGCTTAGCCCATCCAGCGTTTGGACGCATTCGCACGACCACCATCACAAACACAATTCGCGATCCTCAGGCAATAATAGTGGCTCTTATCCCTTAATGACACGCGACGAATACCTGAAAGCAAATCGCTGGAAGCGATTGTGTTATGCAGTTTCCCGACATCCTATTACTGTGTTCGGGGGGTATTTAACCGTGTTCCTTTATGGGATGACAATTCGATCCTTCTGTTTGCACCCTCGGAAGCACTTCGACGCTGGAGTCGCCGTTGTGTTGCATGTCTCTTTGCTAGCGTTTTGCTACATGCAAGGCTTAGATATTCTGATTTTGGGAATGCTGCTCCCGCTTGTCGTTTCCTGCGGACTTGGGGCTTATTTATTTTACGCTCAACATAACTTTCCTACCTGCCAGTTACATCGCAGGGAGGATTGGCATTATGTTTTGGCGGCTCTTAAATCCTCGAGCTACATTCGAATGAACAAGTTAATGCATTGGTTTACAGGCAATGTGGGTTATCACCATGTCCACCACTTGAATGCCAAGATTCCATTCTATCGTCTGCCGGAAGCCATGGCCGCGATGGTGGAGTTGCAAACTCCAGGTACAACATCATTACACCCACGGGACATTCTGGCATGTTTCCGACTCAAGCTCTGGGACCCAGACCGTGGCCACTTCATTTCGTTTCGCGAAGCCGCGAAAGTTTAGCTTTTCGCCCCAACGTCTTGAGTTGAACGAAGGATTGACAGGGGTCACGTCAGGCGTTTTCCCTTTTCGTGCAAAGTCCAAGAACACGTTTCGGCAGTCGGTCAAACAAGCGAGCGGTCGGTTTTCTTAACCCAACGGTGTCTCCGGTGGATAAATCCACTGCGTCTCTGGTCGATAAATCCACTGCCGGTTCCAAACCATAGAGACTCGCCAGCTCTGCTCCGAGATGAACAGGAAATCGCTTTAGTCCATCAAAATTCCCGCAACGGCGGCATTGATCAGCGTTGCTAAAAAACCGCCAAGCAAAGCTCGCATTCCCAAGCTTGCCAGATCCGAACGACGATTGGGCGCCATCGCACCAATTCCTCCTAGCTGAATGCCAATGGATGATATGTTCGCAAATCCAGTCAACGCATAGACCGCCAGCCGATACGAACGATCTTGAATACCTTTGACACTTACAAACTTGTCATTCTCCCGAACGGAGTTCAAGTCGGTCAAATCCTTGATGGCAATGAACTCGTTGAGAACCAGTTTCTTACCAAGCAATTCTCCCACGCGAGGGGCGTCTTCCGGAGCCACTCCGGTTAGAAATGCGACGGGTGAAAACACTTTCGCGAAGATCATTTCCAGAGAGAGGGTTGGGAGCTGGAATACCATTCCGGCTCTTGCAATCAGGTAGTTTATTCCGTGTCCGCTCAGCATCAGCAGGTGATTGATGAGCGCGATGCCGGCGATGAATGCGATCAACATCGCGATAATGTTGATGACCAGCATCATTCCATCCGAGGCTCCGCCAGCTGCCGCATCGACGATATTGGCGTGTGTGCGCTCGTCTGAAATCTTGATCTCGCCACGCGTGACGGGCTCTTGTGTCTCAGGAATCAGGAGCTTGGATAGGTACAGTCCACTCGGAGCGGCCATGACACTTGTTGCGAGGATCGCGACCGGGTCTGCCCCCATCCCAATGAAAACGGCCATAACTCCACCCGAAACCGTAGCCATTCCACCGATCATCAACGCCAACAGTTCGGATCGGGTCATCGTTGCCACATAGGGTTTGATGATCAATGGGGCTTCGGTTTGCCCCATAAAAACGTTGGCTGTCGCAGCAAGCGTTTCTGCTCCACTCACTCCTTTGCTTCCGAAAACAAGAAGCATGGCCTTGGCAAAAAACCAAACAACGGCCTGTAGAATTCTCAAGTGGTACATGACCGTGAACACCGCAGACACAAAAATGACGGTGGGCAACGCTCGAACCGCAAAGATAAAACCCTGGCCAGCTCCAAACGCGTTCTCCGTCGCTTCGTATTTCGCTAGTGGCCCAAACACAAACTCCGAGCCTTGATTGGCAAAGTCTAGGAACTTGGACACCATCGCGCCTACCACCTCAAAGCCTGAGTAAACCAATTCCACCTTGAGTATCAGAATCGCCAGCAGGAACTGCAGCCCCAGCCCAGTACCTATCGTGCGCCAGTTCACTTTTGCCAAGTTGTCCGAACAGGCGGCTGCTAACCCGAGGAAGAATACCACACCGAAGCATGCTTGACCTCGCCCGCCAATGCTTTCGCGTAGAAACCACGCTAAGCCTCCAATCAAAAGAATTCCGCCAATAAGCAAGGCACGTGTCTGGGAAGGCGTTTCACTGGACGAAGTACTGGACATGTACAAATCGATTCGGAAGGCTGGACCCGCCATGCTAAGAATGGCGAGCCGCACTAGGCGGAAGAACTTCAACGCATGGCATCGATCAGAGTGGACGTCGCGGTCTGAGCGAACCTCGCAGCAGCTTATTCCAATTGCCCTAAGAAATCAACCAGACAGCAATCGTGGGGCGATGCCTTTCTCTCGCATAGCGATCGATCTCTCTGTGCAACACGCAACTATTTGACGTGCCCTGCCGCTCGCAAATGTTCGAGCATTTCATTAGGGAAAGCTCGAATCGCTTCGCTCCCAAAAATGGAACCGTGATCACCGGGAATCATCTTTACGTATCCTCGGTCCTCGGCAGTGTGCCCCAGACGCCACAACTCGGCATCTAGCATCGCCACAGCTTCGTTCAGATAGAAACTGTCTTCGGTGCCAACCACCAACCGAATCGAGTTTCGAAAAATCGGCACCATCGTCGTCGCGTTGTTTCGCAACAAGTAACAGATGTCATAACGCTGATAGTATTCCGCGATCTTGGAATCTATCTGACCCGTCACGGCATCGAACAAAGCGGCTGGATTGCCATTCGTATTTCTTGGTCCAAACGTTGCAAACCACGAGTCCCATTGCTGAGCCGACGTGTTGTCTGGGCCCAATATGTCTTCACCTCGCGACTCCTGCCGAATGGTCATCTCGACGACATCCCCTTTGCGTAGGCTCGGCAAATCTGCGCCCTTGCTATCCGAATAAAAATTCGGCTGGCCGTAGATGTCTACTTTTTGAAAACGACGAAAATCCACGGGGTCCGGTGCGCTGGACCAAGTTGCACCAAATACCGTTGGATATCGAGTCGCTAACCAAAGAGTGGACCAACCGCCAGACGAGTGCCCACGCAATAATCGAGCGGAGGGGTCCGAAATCAGAGGATACTTGGCTTCGAGTGCGGGGATCAACTCTTCGGTCAACGCTTGCCCACACGGACCGTTATTGGCTGAGTCAGCAAAAAGGGAGTGGCCATTCGGGCCTTCAGGATCGAGCACGATCCGAAACGAAGATTTTGCAAGAGTTGCCGCATCGCTAGTGTCGTTGTTGCCGCGAGGGCGACTTCGTATCGCACTGCGGTGGTCGCCACCAAAGCCTGGTACCTCGTAAATCGCGGGGTACTTCTGCGATGGGCTGTAATTGACTGGCAGAACAACTCCAGCTCGGAGTAAAACGGCGCACCCTCGGAATTGCGAGAGCAGTTTTGAAGGCACTTCAAACCACTCCACTCCTTCGGCTGGCTTAAGATTGTCCGGTTCAACTACCTTCGACAGGACTAACTCAACCGTCTGCTTCTCGCCGGCGTTCCGAACTTCGAACGCAACTTCGTCTGACCAAAGATTGCCGGCTTCGCGGCGCCAACTGCTGTTGGATCGTGACAAGTCCAGTCTGGCTTGTGCGCGGTACCTGCCCGGTTTCAGTTCGCTCGGGCGAAAGGGAAAACAATCTGATTTGTCATCTAGTGTCGCGACCCCATTCGAAGTCAACGTGGCGTCCGTCGCAAAGAGTGGTTGAGGATCATCCCAAAAGGGGCCATCGACCGGTAAGGTGCGTTTCGGGATCTTGGAGGAGTCTGCGATCAAGAAGACAATGAGCCGACCGGGTCTGGCTTCTGAGCTTATGCTCGGCGCGAGCCGCACTTGAAACTCGCGTTCAGTATCCGCATTCGAGTGTGCAGGAGTTATGGTCATCATCAAGTTCAGTAAACAAACTTGGCGAAAATAGAATTGCACGGATTGATGTTTCGAAAGGGGCGAGTGAAGTAGTTTTCCTAGACAGATCGACTTCGTTTTCCCATAAATCGATTCGAAATTCAAGTTGCGGCGAACGGAAGTATTCGAACAAAATGAATGAACATGGATAGGCAGGATGATTCAAGTCGCAGATATGACTTGTGCCTTGTGAATCGTTTGGTCACTAGATCACTTCGAACGCACAACCGACGATTTTCTGAACGATTTCTTCAAACTGTAAGTCGAATCGACGATCATCCTGTAAATCCTGTTATCCATGCTCATTCTACTAGCCCGAAGTACACGCATGTACCGTGTTGAAGTACCAACCATCGGGGCCTGGGTGGCGCATGCGTGCTTAGGTAGGCATGGACTGACGAGGGTTACGTCAGTTTGCTCATGAACAGGTGCTTAGCCTAGGCAGCCCGCAAAGACGATGACTGTTGTGAGTCTTCGGAGAGTTCTCGCCGGGATCGCTCGCATTGAGCAGCCTGGCTGCGTTTCCAAAGCTGCGCAATCTCGCTTAGTAAGCTCGATTTGACGGTCTCTCTGAAGATACTGTCGGCCGGCAAGCCAGTCATCAAACGTCGATGAGCGATGCCAAGATTGTGGTACGGAAGACTAGGGAATAGATGGTGCGTCGAGTGATAGCGAGTTCCCGTTGGCCCCCAAAGTTCGGTGACCCATGCGTTGTATGGATAGTCGCAAGAATCCAAAAGCTGTTGTTCGAATGTCAACTCCGATCCCTCGCCAGTCCATCGATGTGCACCCAGCGTGCGGATGTTGTTCAACAAAATAATCGCCAAACCTACGGCATAAGCATGAAGCCAAAGCGGGTTCAACCAAGTGCCGGCGACTAACGGTCCATGAAGAATAAAGCCGACAAAGTACAGGAAGCAGGCCACCTCTTGAACGACCATGATGCGAGCCACCCGATCGCTCGCTTCGGGGCGCACGTACGTGATGTCCATGACCATGGTAGAAGCATGCTGGAATTTCCATTTGCGAATGCCGGGAATCAACCAAGCAATCGGACTAAGTATGCCGAATCTCACTAGCCCCACGAAAGGCGTCACGATGGTCAAAAAGAGATAAAGTACAATAGCCCGAGGCGGTTGGTGGCTTAGATTGAGGTACTCTCCATCATGATCCGTACCGTATGATTTTCGACGATGGTGATCGATATGCGGATAGTAAGTAAAGGACGGGATCAAGAATGGGATTCCACACAACAGATTCCACACGATCCGAAATCCAGTCCAGCCTTCTCGCGGTAGATGGACCAATTCATGCGTGAACATCACTGCCCGTAGATACAAGCAGACGGTGGCCGCAAAAATGGCGAACTTCACCGCCGAAACAAAAGACGCGTTTCCGGAAAGCCACGCGTCCAAATTCAAATTCAGCGCAAAGAGCATATGGCCGGTCAGAATGGTCGCCAGAAAGTCGGTCCAGTAGATCCACTTCAATGGCTTGTGCAAATCCTTGACAAGATCTTTCGCCTGCTTGATTGCGAACAGCGGGCTTTGCAATGCCAGGTTGTCCACGATTGAGTCTCCGAAATTTGAGCTTGATGCTCACCACAGTACAGTTTGATATTCGTCTATCGGAACGGCTAACTATGACCTTGGCTCGAATGAACTGCCAGCAAGAAATACTGCCTATTTTAACACGCAAATTGCTGCTATTTCGTCCATGACATTTGAAATAACATTCGCGGCAGTTCAAACCAGTACACAAGGAAATCCCCCATGCTGCTAAATCCGTTGAGCGCAAACGCCGCTGCTAAGCCGGCGACCAAGAGATTGGCGGCGGGCAAAAACATCCAACAAAACTTGCGGCCCAACCGCCGCAATTCACTTGTGCCCGCCCTGCACTGAAGCGTTACTGCCGTGATGTGATAGCTCATTCCAAGCCCGAGTATCAAACATCGAAGAGGCTGAAACAGGATCAAGGAAAGCAGCCAGAGCAAGACTGTTGCTGTGGGGACAAAATAGGGTGCCGCCAACATCACCCAGTTCCCTCGCCCAAGCCAGCGCACTCGCGACCCCTTGCTTTGGTTGGCGCCATATCCGATGACAGGGTGGAGCATCGCAAAAGCCAAAATCGACTGGGTAAGATCGCGTTCCAGCTCGACAATGCGTTTTGAAAAAGCAGACTGAGCCAGTGCCGTTCGGGCCAAAACCACAAAAACTCCAACGCCAACCGAAAACATGAGGGCGTAGCCAGGATAAGTTTGGATCTGAAAAAGAAGCTTCCACCAAGCGTAAAAAGTGAGTGGCAATGTCAAAACTGCGAACAACGCTGCCGGCCACTTCGTCCATTCCACCAATCTGTCAATTCTTTTAGAAATCATTGCAACGGCTAGTGTAATCGCTCGGCGTGCCGAGTTGACCACCCATTGACCTTGGAATTTGAGACAAGACAGTTAAGCTTTTGGTTAGAAACAGACTGGTCATTCGCGGTTGCCGGCAGAATATTCAAATTTGATCCTTATTTAGAGTTGTCCATGAAAATTATTGAGCACGATGTCGTCGTTTTGGGTGGTGGTCCTGGTGGATATGTTGCAGCCATTCGTGCGGCTCAACTTGGTATGAACGCGGCCTGCATCGACGACAACCCAAAGTTTGGCGGTACCTGTCTACGCGTAGGATGCATACCAAGCAAGGCCCTGCTTGAATCTAGCCACCTTTACCATGACACCAAGGGCGGATTGTCCAACCACGGCATCCTCGTGGAGAGTGTCAAATTGGATCTGGCCACCATGATGAAACGCAAAGATCAGGTGGTGCAAACCCTGACCGGCGGCATCGATTTGCTCTTTAAGAAGAACAAAGTCACCCCTTATCGAAGCAAGGGGCAGCTTCGAGACGCGCACTCGATCGTCATTCAAATGGAAGACGAAGCGGTTTTGCTTAAAGCGAAACACATCATTTTGGCGACTGGGTCAAGGCCCGCGACGATGCGAGGCGTTGAGGAAGACGGCGATTTGATCGGCAACAGCACTGCCGCACTCGCTTATCCAACCGTGCCGGAACGTCTCACGGTTATTGGTGGCGGATACATCGGTTTGGAACTCGGAAGCGTTTGGAACCGGCTTGGTAGCAAAGTCGTCGTCTTGGAAGCCATGGATCGAATGCTGCCTGGCATGGACCAGGAACTCAGTCAGCTTGCATTCCGCATCTTTAGCCGGCAGGGAATTGAGTTTCGGTTGAACTCATGGGTTGAAAACGCTCGCGTCGAAAATGGAAAGTGTGTCGTTCGATGCAAAGGAGCAGAGCCAATCGTTTGCGACCGCGTTCTGCTAGCTGCTGGTCGTGTTCCAAACTCGGTTGGAATTGGACTGGAATCGGCTGGGGTCGCAACCGACAAACGAGGCTTCATTACCGTCGATTCAAATTACCAAACGTCGACACCCGGCATCTATGCTTTGGGGGATCTCATTGGTGGTGCGATGCTCGCGCACAAGGCCATGGATGAAGCGATCGTGTGCATAGAAAAAATTGCAGGGATCCATTCTCATTTCAATTACGATTGCATCCCAGCGATCGTTTATACGCATCCGGAAATTGCTACCGTCGGCAAGACGGAAGAACAGCTCAAGGAGGCTGGCGTCGAATTTAAAAAGGGTATCTCGGCCTACGGTGCTAACGGTCGCGCACGCACGCTCGGCGAAATTGAGGGACGGGTCAAGATTCTTGCGGATGCGAAAACCGACCGTGTGCTTGGTGTCCATATTATTGGAGCACGAGCAGGTGACCTCATCGCAGAGGCGGCGATCGCCATCGAGTTTGGCGCAAGCAGCGAAGACATTGCCCGCTCGTGCCACGCGCACCCAACACTTGCTGAAACCATGCACGAGGCGGCCCTGGCGGTCGACAATCGAGCCATCCACTCTGCGTAGTTTCCACTCTGCGTAGATCCCATTCTCGCGGGACGGCTTGCGCTGTTCTGCTAACTGCAACATAAACATAGTCCCTCCAGCAAACGATCTCCTAGATGCCCCGTTACAATCCAGCCGTCATCGAACCCAAATGGCAATCGTATTGGGACGAGAACAAAACATTTCGCGCGCCCGAAATGCCGCAAGGTGACAAAGTCTACATCCTCGACATGTTCCCTTATCCAAGTGGCGCAGGACTTCACGTGGGGCACCCTGAGGGCTACACCGCAACGGACATCCAGTCTCGCTATTGGCGCATGCGCGGCAAGTCGGTGCTCCATCCGATGGGGTACGATGCGTTTGGTTTGCCGGCCGAGGAGTATGCGAT
>JANMNR010000031.1:0-3837 GCA_031368325.1 Pirellula sp. | reverse complement strand
GCCTTCTTAGCGCGATCATGGGGTGCATACGCGCCAACGTGCTGAATCACCAACGCCATTTGCCCTTCCTTTACACCCAGTCCCAAGCGTTCCTCTTGGTACGCCGGCTTGAGCAACATGCCACCAAGCCCCACTTGCCGAAGCGTCCAAGTCGAAGCACGCCATGAGATATCTTCCTTTTCCCGCCAGGAATCACTCAACGCAATCGAAAGCTCCATCCTCTGGTTGTTCCTATCCACCGTTGCCTGGATCGAGCCGCCGCTATCGGGAGCATGGTGAAGTACCCATTGCATGTCCGCGATCGAAAGAATCGGTTGCCCGTTCAGGGTTGCAATTCGGTCGCCGGTCTTGAATCCGCTTTTGTCAGCGTCGCTTCCCGAAACAACCTCCCTTACGGTGGCGCATTGTGTCGGATCCATGATTAGGCCAATCACCTTGGGATGCGGGTACGAAAACAATAATGCTTTGGGGATCTTTCCGTTCTCAATCCGAACATCCGACTTTATCGCCTCTCCAATCATGTGACAGTGAATACAGCTCTTGACCGTATCCCCCTCGTAATCCAACTTGTTCGTAAAACGAGTCGCCAAGGAGGGAATCTGTTCTGGCGTTGCAAATTTCGGCTTGTCCGCTTGCTTGCCAGCCAAGCTCGCTTGGTTCGCTGGATAATTGCGATGCAATTCCAATGCTGCCTCCAACGCTTTACCAAGGCCCTCCACAGAAACATCGTCCTTCCATTCCGTGCGATCCGAGCGCGTACCGTAACGACCGTAGAGAGTGCCGTCCGCATTGAAAATGAACGCCGCAAAGGACTGATCGGTGTCGAATTGGAATTGCGCCAAGCTGAGCCCGTTTGTACCGACGACGCGTACTCGCACAAACAACTTGAGTAGCTGCTGAAGCTTTGGATTGACTTCGATCAAGTCATCATCCAACTTGACGCATTCCTCACAAGGAATGCAACGCAACACGACCAGCATCGGTTGCTTTAGTCGTTCAGCGGCTTCAAACCCTTTTTCCAAGTCATTGTAAAACCAGGTCCCGTTGGCTTCAAACTTCAGCTTGTCGCCCAGTACCTTCTGCTGACGCGATTGCGCTATCGCATCTCTCGGAAAAGTCGTTGTAAAGACAAGCAACGATAAACACATGCAAGCGAATCGATTGAGAATCAACATGGCGGGCTTTTGCAATTGAAGTGATTGGGGCCTAACGTCCTGGGGCAGTACAGCCCTGGATTATAGCAGAATTGACCCTATCGCCTCGGTGCTTCAACGAGCCGACACTCGAATGAATAACCTGAGCTCAATGCAAATCCCATGAATTCGACTGTCAAAATGACCAGCCTCATTACGGAAGATTCCATTTTTTCCTTAGCGACCATTGGCAAATCATCACCGCAGCCAGCAACAAAAACGCAGTCCAAGTATCGAGAGTACCGTCACCAAGTCGACGGTTCTCGATCGCGGTTTGCGTGGATTGCTTTCGGCGGTCAAGAATCTGACGCACAATTTCGTCGGTTTGCTCCGGTGCAACCAACGTTCCTCCAGCCGATGCGTTGAGTTTGGCCATTTGCGCAAGCAGTTGCCAGTCCGGCATAGGTTGCATCGTCTCCGCCGACTTGTCTATGACCAAAAAAGGAAGTTTTGCCTCTAGAGATTGGCCCTTGGAACCGTTGACCTTAGCCCGCCATTCGTAACGCCCTCCTTCTTTGGCAGCCGGGAATTGAGCACGCATCGATTGGCCAAACGAAGAGTCCTCCCGTAGAAGCAATGGTATTTCGCCCAAGTCTTTGTCCACCTCGCCGCCTGCAGCGTTTTTTGTTGCAATCTTCCACAGGTGCAGTTGTATGTTCTTTGGCATCTCCACAACTTCAGATCCTCCATTCCATTGCAAGATCATTTCGCTTGGCTGATATAGTGGCAACCGTCTCTGTGGCATGCTCAACTGCATTCCTTCCTCAACAACTTCGCGACGCATGCACGAGTAAATCACTTTGCGCCAGAATGCCTTGTGCTCGTTCAACTTTCCTTGACGAGCCCAAAGATACGTTGAATCGAATGCAATCGAGATCACGCGACCTTGATCCGCCTGTCCGCTAACGATAAGGGGCGTTTTCTGTGGGCTCTCCGCCAAGACAATTGTCCCAGCTTCTCGTTTGACTCCCGCCCAACGGTTGGCGCCATTCAACGGACTGAGTTGGGCCCAAGTGCCTTCGTTTTTTTCAGCTGTATCAATTTGGAGCACCTCACTTCCAAGCATCGGAACAACCTTAATCGGTCCAGGAATATGATTTTGCAATTCGATCGGGCTATCGATTTTGGTACCCTGCCTGCGTTGCCCTTTCATGTCGACCGGCAAAATCTCTTTAAGCGGAGACTCGTCCCAACCTCCCGCGCCATACGCTGAAAGGCCACCCAGGGTCACCAGTCCAGCTCCTTTCTTGACTTGCGCGACGATGGCTTTGGCACCTGCCTCGTCAATGGCTTTGTAGTCGATATCTCCCAAGACAAAGCAATCGTAAACTCCATCCGACAATCGCTTGGACAAGTCCACAGGCCATTTCTGAAGCGGTTCCTTTTGGATCCACTGAAAGTTCATTTGCATGTCTTTGCTCTCTGACATGGCCCTCTTGATATAAGTGTGCTCCTGCCTCGGCTCCCCCTCGATGTAGAGAATGCGCGCACCTCCGCCGCGGACATTGAGAAAAACCGTGACTTCATTATTTTCCTCGACCGCCTCACCTGGAATAGGTTCGGCTCGAACCGCCAACTCGTAGGCACCAGGTTCAAACTCGACGACGAGCGGCAGTACGAACGGCAACGCTTGGTCCGACTTCGTCGGCCTTATTCGATCGACGGATAGCTCACGCGGTGCTTTGCCCGGCTGGATCAACAGCAGTTTGACGAGCAGATCGCGGTTTGCGACCCCTCGGGCACGCAGAATGCCTCTTACGTTGAGCTGATTCTTGGTGAATTCGTTGAGTTCCTCTGGCACCCCCTCGACCGCTAGATCTTGCGCGTTCTCGCTGTCGCTCCGTGGACCAATGCCGACGAGGAACAATGGAACATCGATCTGAGCCAGCCGCCTCGCTGCCTGCTGAGGATCGCCGCCTGAGGGCAAGTGAGTCTGGGCAGCATCCCCCATCCAGATAACAGCCGACAATGGGGACTCTAGCGGCGAAGACATCAACTGATTGAGAGGGCCGCCGACATCCGTTGAGAAACCCTCGGGCCGATCGGGGTGTTTTGCGGCTGCACCGCCTATTGGGCCCACTTTACCATCCCCCAGCGGCTTAAGTGTGGAGTCGTATATAAACGGTACCAAGACTGAGTCTTTTCCGAGCGAGTCGCGAGCATTCCAAAGCGATTCCCAAATCTCGCGTTCCATCTCCCAACGCGTCGCTTTACCCTCTCCCGATGGCAGCTGCATACTGGCAGACACATCCATCATGACCGCCACGGTACCACGCGGGGTGCTTTGCCGAGTGAAGGTGATTCCAGGCCGAAGCAAGACCAGCAGAATGATCAGGCACATCAGCAACCGCAATAGCCACAGCGCCATCGATTGCGAACGTGAAATTCGTCCCGACTCACGAACGAAGTACAAGACGAATGCGAACCCCAACGCGGTCACAAACACGATCGTGTAACTTCCGAAGATTGGATCGAGCGACCAGTCCATTATGCTCCTGCCCGCTTTGACTGTGCATAGAATCGACTGGACATAGTTTGTTCTGCCATCAGCATCATGACGAACACCATGAGCATAAATGGCGACAAATCGCGTCCGTAACGGCCTTCACCCAACGAGGACTGCACATCCTCGCGATCCTTTGCA
>JANMNR010000025.1:0-13294 GCA_031368325.1 Pirellula sp. | reverse complement strand
CCCAATGCATTTACGTATATACCCAACTCGTCCGCATGTGTGTTCATCAAATCAAGCGCCAAGTAACAATCATCTATCTGAGCGGGATAAGGATGCTTCGGTACCAACCGATATTTGATGGTCATGACGACGAAGCCCATTTTGGCGAGCCGTTTTGCATGCATGACATCGTTTGTCTTATCCCCGGCAAACCAAGCACCGCCATGAATCATAATGACGCCTGGACTTTTTTGATTTTTCGGAGCAGACTTCAATCGAAAAATGTCAGCCCGATGCATCGCTTCATCAGCCGTTCCATAAACCACATCGCGATCTACGGCTAAGTCAAGGTTGGGCGTCTCCTGTCGAGCATAACTCTCACTCGCAAGCAAAACAGAAATCAGCGTTGTAGCGAAAGTTTGGGTTACGGTACGATTCATAGTTCCATTTGCAATACGAGAAGCTGGTCACATACGCTAACTGAGTTTACCTTAGCCGATTTCACCAAAAGATGAAACGCGGGCCAAGAAGTCTTTGAAATGATAACTCCGTCGGAAATCTAAGAGAAAGCGACCTGAATTGATCCACGGGCTTTTTGCCGCTTAGCTTGACCCACTCGACAACGATCCGTTCCCATTGCGTATTCCAGCCAACTTGAAACTATCCGACGTTCTATCAATAAAACATTGAAAGCGTGCAGCGGCTCCGAGGTTCCGCCAAAGAAACCATCGGATTTGGCTATTCGGTGGAATGGGAATCAAGTCATTCCCGTAAACACGGAGCGAACGACTTCTTTCCGAAAGCTATCGCGATCGACTCGTTTCATGATCTGCCTACGCTGACGAGCAAGCTCAGTGAGTTCAAGCAGCTCAAGGAGAGAGTGTGCCAGAAACGCAACAGACTACCGGAGTTGGAGCCTTGGCTAAAAAAGGTTGGCAGTTCGCGAGTTTGAGCATCTCGCGACATCGGGCACAGGGCACTAACCCGCACTGCCATCGGAACTAAATGAAAGTAAATCTGTCGCGATTCACCACTGCTCGGCTCAAAATCTTCGTATCGAGCAAGAACAGATTTTGCAACGTCATGTGAACCAGGCGCTTGTGGCCACGCGTTGATGGGTCTTGAGCATGAGCCAGCTAAAACCAAGCCGCAGGGTCAGCGTCGCTCGGCATGCGCCAATCTCCTCGGGGCGAAAGCGATACAGTTCCCACCTTGGGCCCGTCCGGCACACATGATCGCTTGAATTGAGCCGCAAAGAACCTTCGCAAAAATGTACTCAAGACCGTCTTTATTTCTTCGGCGGTGTACTCGCGATCAAATTTGGCATGCTTCGCCAAAAATAGAATCTTGCTCGGTGCTGCACCGCCTCGAACGAAATGGTACAGAAAGAAATCGTGCAGCTCGTAAGGGCCAATCGTTCCTTCGGTACTTTGGTGCATCGACTTGTTTTTACTCAACGGTAGCAACTCAGGTGAAATCGGCGTATCCGCGATTTCCAATAAAATCCTGCGCACGTCGCCGTCAAATCGATTCATGGCAACATGGCGTACCAGGAACTTCACAAGTGTTTTTGGCACGGAGCAGTTCACGTTGTACATGGACATGTGGTCGGCATTGTAAGTACTCCAGCCTAACGCGGATTCCGACAAATCGCCTGTCCCAATAACAAACCCTTTGTTCATCAACAGCGTCGTTCGCATTCTCGCTTGGACATTTTCGAAGACCAGATCGTTGCGTTTGTCGTCCGGCAGTTGCTCCATCTCATCCTGAAGCGACCGCCAGTTTTTCCCCTCTAAAGAAATACCGAACGGTCTATGTTTGAGATCCAGGAACATGCGGAAACAACTTTCGCGGATATCAATCGTCTCGATCGATAACCCGAGGCGCTGCATCAGCTGCGTAGCATTCCTTTGAGTCGCTTCGGTTGTGCCAAAGCCCGGCATCGTGACTCCAACCAATCGCGACGAATCCCATTTCATCGCTTGAAACATCTTGGCCGCGACGATCAAAGCCAACGTGCTGTCGAGTCCCCCCGAAACGCCGATCACCAGAGGTAGCTCTTTTGGAAGACGTGAAACCCGTTTCGCAAGCGCCGCGCATTGGATTTCAAAAATCTCAGCACACCGCTCGTTGAGCTCACCCGACGCCTGTGGAACAAACGGATGCGCCGCAATGATTCGAACGAGTGGCATTTCTGCTGGATCCGATTTGAGCTCGAATGGAATGCGACGGAATGGCAAATGGAATTCCTTGGTCAAGCTTTGGTGGACCGTTCCAAAGACACGCCGATCATGGTCGAGCCGCCCCAGGTCGATGTCGCTCGTAGCCGAACTAACGATGCCATCGAGTTGAGCAGCGTCCGTTAATGGCAGCCCCGTCCCGATGCGTTCGGATTCGGCTAGCAGCGATCCGTTCTCCGCAATCAAGCAATGGCCACCGAAGACCAAGTCCGTGGTCGACTCCGTTGGCCCCGCACTCGCGTAGGCGTAGGCGGCGATGCATTTGCCCGATTGCGTTGTGACCAGCCGTTTGCGGTAGAACGCTTTACCGACGGTTTCATTGCTTGCCGATAGGTTGAGCAACACATTCGCGCCGGCGATGGCTTGGCAGGCGCTGGGTGGAATGGGGACCCAGAGATCTTCGCAAATCTCGACACCAACCGTTGCGGCTCCGCAGGTGAACAGCAAATCGGTTCCGAATGGGATTGGTGCGTTTTCGGAAGCCTTTGGAAAGGGAGTGGCCAACGCCACATGCCGTATTTGTTGCCCCGCACCCGATTGAAACCAACGCGACTCGTAGAACTCTTGATAGGTTGGCAGATGCTGCTTTGGAACTAGCCCGATAACTTTACCACCGCAAAGAACCGCAGCGACGTTAAACAGCTTGCCATCGATCGACATCGGCAACCCGACGACGATGAGTTGCTGCGTCTGGACAGCACCTGCTAGAGCGATCAGTTCTGCTTTGCATGCGTCCAATAGGACGGATTGAGTGAACAATTCGCCGCAGGTGTAGCCGCTCAAACACAATTCGCCAAAAACGATCACATCTGAGTCGGAGAATGCTGCAATCGCTTTCTGAATCGCAAATCGATTCGCGGCTGGATTAGCCACGCTCGTTGGAGTAGAAGCGGCGGTAACTCGCAAGAAACCTGATGTTTTGATCATAGGCTAATCACCGAGCAGGACTGCGGTGAAAATGAACATGCTTCCATTTGCCTTGTTGTCTGTGCCAAATGCGAGTCTCTTCCATCGCGGTAGAAACCGGCTTTCCATCGTTGATCCGTTGTGTAAGTCTGACGTAAGCGATAACGGCAACGTCGCCCATGATTCGAATATGTGGAGCAACGATGGTGGATTGGACCGGCGTTGGAGTGCCAGCAGACGGCAGATTAAAGTAGTAGTTATGGAATTCAAGTCCATCGACCAAATTGCCGAGGGCTTCGGGCTCGAAACATGTCAAGGATTCATCGCAGATATCCGCATAAGTGCTCCAGTCTCCAGCCGTGATTGCTACCAGGAGCTTTTGAGTCAACTCTAATACGGCATCACGATCGGTTTCTAATGACATTGGACGAAAGAAGCTTTCAAAGGGGCATTGGGTTCACAGACTAAATATGGAGTTGAGTCTCCACCCTATTCTAACTTGAGGGGCAGTGGAGCGACACTCCTACCGCGCCAACCATTCCGAGGAACCTAATGGTCCAAGGCCATTGTCCACCCTCCATCGCCAAATGGAGAAACTTCAGGTAAATTCAGGCCGAATCGGAAAAACGACAACAGCCAAAAGCACAGAAGGAAAACAGTAATGCCTCTCATGACCGGCCCGGAAGACCAACAAGAAAAAGCAGTTCCTGGCAAAATTGACTCGGATGCACAATCAGCTTTCCTTGAAACCGCATCGGGGTTGAAGTACCGAATTCTGCGAAACTCGGACGGCAAGAAACCAACAGCATCGAACAAGGTCACGGTTCACTACAAAGGCTGGTTGGACGACGGTTCGATCTTCGATAGCTCGTATCGTCGCAACGAGACGATCTCCTTCGGCCTAAATCAAGTCATCAAGGGTTGGACGGAGGGCATGCAGCTGGTCGGAGTGGGTGGGATGATCGAATTGGATATCCCCTATCAACTCGGTTACGGCGAACGAGGTAGTCCTGGCGCGATCCCTCCGAAGGCTAATCTTCACTTCCTCGTTGAGCTCTTCGACGTAAAGTAGTTCTACTGCGAGAAAGGTTTGGCTGAACCTTTTCCCAAAAAACGTGTCTTTTGAGGGTGTTTTGCCAAACGGGGTTAGGAAAAAAGGCTGAAATGGCCTATCCACCCGACCTCGTTCAGAGTAAAAGTTAAGGAGACGCGGAACGGCCTATTGAGGTTGTTTCTGCATCGGCTCGGGGTGTAGCGCAGCCTGGCTAGCGCATCTGGTTTGGGACCAGAGGGTCGAAGGTTCGAATCCTTTCACCCCGACTTGAGGAGACAAAAAGCCCTTCGGCAAGCATGTCGAAGGGCTTTCTCCTTGTGGGGACTAGAGTTACGTCATCGAGAACGAAGTTCAAAAAGACTATTTCTAAATATCGACGCTTCACAGCGTAGTCTGCTCTAAACCATTGCCCACTAAGGTTTTGCGAAAGTTCAAAAGCCTTTACAGCAATTTCGCTGTTTTCGTGGCGACCAAGATCACAGGCATTCAGTTGTAGCTTCAACCTTGACTCCCGATCTCGGAGTTCAGTCGCTTTTGAGGCGTATGCACTGGCGGTAAGTTCACTATTGAGTCGCATGTTCAATAGTTGGTCCTGTTGCTGGATAACAAGGGATAACTGGCGGCTAATCTCGGTTCTCTGTTCCCGACTAAATTGTTGGCCCTGCACTGTCTGGTTGCGAAGTTGCGAAGAAAACCATTCACGTACATCGTCACTCTCGACCTGCATTTTGTTGAAAATCGACATCATCTGTCGGTCGATTTTCTCTTCGCTAAGGCGAATTCTTGGGTGTCCCGGAGCGGTGTACTGCGAACAGCGGTAGTAGACGTACTCCTTGCCGGTTGCCTTTTTCACGACTGACTCACCTGTGATAACGGAATTGCAATGATTGCAAACGATCAAACCACCTGCGTAAGTGAGTTCATGTGAGCGGTAAACTTTGTCTCCCAGCAGAACTTGCACTATGTCCCAAGTAACTCGATCCACAAGTGGTTTGTGTGTACCGGGATGCCATTCGCCTTGGTACATCACGTCACCGATGTAGGATCGATTCCGAAGGATTGCGTGCAACTTGCTTCGAGTAAATCGAGGTTGGGAATCTGAGTAGTAAATACCTTCTTCATAGAGACGCTCCAGAAGGCTATCCAGAGTCAACTGATGGTATGCGTATAGGTCAAAAATCCTGGTTACTTTCGCACCGTTCATAGGATGTATCTCCACAAGACCACGTTTTTCAACTCGGATGTTTCGATAACCGTAAGGAGCCTTTTGAGGGAACAAACCTTCTTCGACTCGGCGCTTTACGCCACTTTTTACGTCAATCGATTGTTGCTCGGTATAGAAGCTCGCCATGCTCGCCAACATTCGGCGTTGCATCCGTCCTGCGGGAGTATTTTCTGTGGGTTGAGTAACCGAAAAAAATGGCACGTCGAATTCGGATTCAAGCCGTTCAAGTTCAACATAGTCGAATAAGTTTCGAGCCGCCCGATCAACCTTATAGAACAGGATACCGTCAAGCTCGATGGCGTGCTTCTTGGCATAGGCAATTAGTTCTTTGAAGGTTTTTCGCTCATCTGTCTTGCTTGCCGTTTCTGCGATTCTCCAAAGCTTGACAATTGTTCCGCCTTGCCTATCAGCATATGCTTGAAGTGCATCAACCTGGATGTCTAGTGAAAAACCCTCACGCTCTTGTTCTCGACTGCTGACTCGTGCCAGTGCGATGTATCGCTTGGTTCTTCGTTTGTTCGATGTAGACTTCTTCATTACAAGCCACTCTTTCCGCTACAATTCTCCGGGTACATAACATCCAAAAGGTTACGGACGTTAATCAGAATCTCCATTGCGTCTTCCGCAGTCAGGAGTTGCGGATAATACCGCTGCCAGACCCGAAGCGTATCCTCGATATCATGGCCAGTGATCCACTTCGGTGCGCCCGGTGGTATTTTAGAAAACCACTCTTTCACCGACTCACGTTGATGGCGAATTTCTTTGCCCTTTGCTCGGATAGATGGAAGCCCCTGCTCAAGAAGTTGCTCATATTGTTCTTCAGTAAGTCCTCGCCAAGACATCAACTCTTGCGCTGACATAGGCTCGTCGCTGCCTTTGAACCCAAATGGAAAGACGAACTCAACAGTGTCGCCCGAACGAACTCGGTGTTGGCGTCCAACACGCTCACCGTTCACAGACGCTATGCACCAACGGGGCATATTCAAAATGTCTTGAAGCAAAATGTGGATGGTAGCGACTGATTGCCCAAAAGATTTAGGGAGTATCACTTCACCAAACCCATAGATGACCGTAACTGGACCGGCAGTTGCCAATCCAGGTCCAGCGATTTGATTCGGACGATCAAAAGCGTTTTTCAAAATAACCATAAACAGACAATCTCCATTTCACGCTAAAAAATGCGCAGTTCGAGATCACCTGTTTCGGTTTCTGGCCGTAGTCCGAAGCAAGCAAGCTGGGAGCGAGCAAAGCGGCCACAAAAAATTAGCCCCAGCACCGATCTCATTATGTTACCACGCTGAAATTTGGTTGTAAATTACATTTGATCCATAGGCGTTTTGGGACCAGCAGCTTTCGATGCCCCAACGCTGTCCTACAAATCGCTCCCGGATTGGCATAGGCGAAACCGAACGTAAAATCGGTTTGCGATCACTTGCGACTGATGCGAGCCTGAACACGCTCGAATTGCTCTACCGACACCAATGCTGGTTGGCTTGAGGAACCACTGTAGGCACGATTCCGTAGAATCGTGATTACATCGAACAATCGCCATTTTGTCCCGCTGGGGCTTGGCGTTCCTTTTGTGTTCAAGTGCGAGACAAGTTGACGGCAAGTTAGATCAGAACCGTCGAATGCCCAAAAAAGCCATCGAATGACTTCGACCACTTCCGGCGACCCAAGAACAACTTGCTCGATGCCATCCTGCTCGCTGATGGAGTAACCAAACGGTGGCTTCCGGGGATTGAAAAAACGTCTCTGCATATTCTGTTCTCCTCTAAAACTGTTTCGTGGTTGGTACGTTTTGTTATCGTCACTTGCTATCAGTTTGAACCGCAGCAGCACTCATTCGTCGTTCATGAGCCGCAAGGATGCTACCCTTGATTCGTTCGCTTTGTCTTCGCCCCCTCCCGAACTCCTTTTGACAGGGGGCCGGGATTGGCAATCGAGCGACTCGCAAGACTTACATCCATTAGTCCCACTATCGTACGCCCCGCCAGGAAAAGTTCCTGGCCGGAGCTTTTAGTGTGCCTTGCGGAACCGTGCCAATTGAGTGAGTTTCGAGACTTAATCCTCGTGTCCCGCTCCTGTGGCAGACTGCTCGTCCAATTCGTCTTCTACTTCTTCTCTTGCCTGTGATATAGCCTGGACGAGTAGTGGTAAGTCAATATTTGCATCCCTTGCTCGTGTTTCGGCGTCTGTCAGGGCGTCGAAGAGTTCGTTCCCGAAGCCAACGATGCTGATCTTGTCGTGAATTTCGGGATTGCGCCCTGAGGTTTGAATGACATTAACAGACCATATGCCGGTTCGCCGGGTCCGAATACGAATGTCAATTCGTATAAAACGACTTCCGGGATAATCGCCCTTACTCGTAAACGCCTCAACGTCAATCCGCTTAACTACTTCTTTCATCGTCAATTCTCCTACTGGTTTGAAAAATGCCCCGCCAGGAAAAACTCCTGGCGGGGACTCACATAGATGTGCTTCGCCTTATCGCTAACGAGATAAGGAGGCACCATGCCTTTTCGGTGGGGCGCAATCGCATCCCAATTCACCGTCCGGGCAAACGACAAAAGTTTTGTGTAAACGGAGTACACAATTCGCACTTGATTCGTTGTCAGCAAATCGAGTGACTACGGGTGGTTGCACACCACATAGTTTTCAACCAATCACCTGATGCGACGTTCTCTCCGTCGCTGGCAATCAGCATTCAATGCTTGCCAGCAACTCCTCTATGTCGAGATCATTCTTCTCGGCTTGATATCTGGCTCGTTCCTCCAATTCAAAGCTGATGGCTGATGCAGCCTGAATGAAGCCTTCTTTATCAAGGTTATCCAGTTGCGACAAAAAGTCTTGAATCGATTCTGGTGTCAGATTCATCAACGGCAGTCGTATAGTCGAGTTTTCTTCGTCTCGGTCAATCATCATTCTTCCCCTTTTAAGGTTGTTCTTTGTTTCTAACCTAGAGAGCGAAGTTGCTTCTAAGTTTTTTTCATGCCCTAGTAATACCACTGAAACGCCAAAACTGTAAACTCGATTTTTAAGTCATGTCATCTCATGCGACTTCACGCTCCTCAATGTTGCTTCGTGCGGCTACAAAGTCCTCATTCCTCTTCAGCTTCCTCGTCACTCAACAGTCCACCGGCCTTCAGCAATTCGCTTCTTTCCAATTCCAGCGCTGCACGACGTTGCGCTTGCTTTACGTCAAAATCCGTTAGCGAGAAAGTCGGTCCTTGCCACTGAATACGATCAACAGCATCAAGATCGAAAGCACCACGCCGTTCGAGAAGTTTCCGCTTGTGACGGTGATAGGTTGCCCTAGAGCCACCAAGACCGAAACAAGTTTTGAATACTTTTTCTCTCTCGCTCTCGGCAGCTTGCATTTGGTCGTACTTTCGATCAGCCAGTAATTTGGCGACGAAAATCAGCTTCTCTTTCTCTTTTCCAGTTTGACCTGCTTCGAGGTCTAGTGCCGACTCCATCATTCGTAAAGTCAGGTCTTTCCAATCCTTACCGGCTCGCTTGTGATTGCGAGCATGTAGATAAAAACGAAAGTCAGGCTGAGTCATCAGGTAAAGGTTCTTTCCAATGAACTCCCAAACTTCCTGATCGTCGAACCAACCGCCTTCGGCAACTTCACGATGGACCTCCAAAGCGGTAGGGCGAAACAGCACGACAATGCCTCGGTTGTGCAAGGCAGAAATGTTCTGGCTCACTTTTTCCCATGAGTTTGTGATTAGCATCACTTGGCTAATCGAATCGAAGTTTTTTGGAAGCGATCCAAATGCAGAGTGCGTCGAGGACCACTGCACCTTTTTCACCTGTGAAGTATCACAGACACACTTCAGCAGACTCACGTTTGTCTCGTCCTTGAGAAGCGTATCCACATCGTTGAAAATGATGGGCAGTAGCCGATAGTCGTGAAGCGTCTGATATAGTTTGAGCGGCGAAATCTTACCCTTGACATAAGCCCACTTGCTATTTGGCTTTCCTTTGGCAATGGACATCTGACGTTCGATGGTTTCAGATTTACCGAGGCCAGCCCCGCCAAGGATAACCATCAATTCATAATGGCCATCAATCCAAGATTGGATCAGTTCACGGAACTCATTGAAGTCGTCTACGACCAGTGTATGTGAAGGGAGCATGAATGTACCTTTGTTTCTCGTAAGCTGACACAATGAGACAATGGTTGTCTCATTGTGTCAGTCTTTTGGGAATTCGATTTAGAACAGCACGGGTTTATACCTATGAATGTGCGCATTCAACGACCTGCTGTAGTGAAGCCACGATTTCCCCAAGTGCTTTAAGACCTCCAGTTGCCTTTGCCAAGCGGAAGATTTCCTGCGTTAGAACTTCGGGAGTTAGCGATTCAGCGAAATGGAATGAGTCTATGCGGCTTCGTTGAATCTTACGTTTGGGGACTGCATTGTTGCGATACTGCGATTTATATGTTCCTACGGTACTGATATTGATTGCAACGCCACAACTGAGAAGATATTCATGAATATCTTTATCTGATTCCCATCCCATACGAATTGCTCGAATGCACATATCGAGTCGCTTTGCCTTGCGAATGAAGTGTTCCCTCTTTAGCTCGACTTGACGCCCTTCGTTCTCTGGTTCATCTGCTTCGCCGACACGCTCGCCGATCCATCTGGTGGGGCCAGAAACCCCTTGTGTATTTGGCGTTATACGCTCTTTAACTCTGGCAAACGCTGGTCTGCCCTTAATTGAAACAGCGTAACATACCCCAACATTGATTTCAAAATCGCCTTGCAATTGCTTATCATTCATGGTCTTAATTTGCCTTTCTTGAAGTGGTCGTCTGCAAATTACATTTTTTGCAGCCTCTATACATCTATTACGTTTTTAGTTGGAGCTTGTAAAAGCGCCTCGAAGACTATTCGATAAACGATGTTGCTTCATGCCATCTCGTTTAGCGTCATGCAGATTCATGTTGTTTCAGATGAGATTTTGGGAAGCTATCTTTGCGGTATCCAATTCCCGTTGTGACCTAAACCAAACTTCATTCAACCGGGAGTGGACAGCCCGCACCCACACTATGCTTCTCCCAGCCTTGCCCTTCAAATGTCTTGGATCAGACTTACCATGTGGATGAAGCCATGAAGCGAGTTGCTCTTGAGTGCCTACGAGCGGACCAAATCTGTGCGATAGTGGAGGATCGGCTGTCGGTGGATTTATCCATTCTCGCCCGGTATTGCAATTCTCTGGTTGCAGCTTATAAGTCGAAACGATATTGACTTGCTTCAGCCACTCATCGATGGCGAGTACCGGATGTCGAACCGTTCCACTTCTAAATGAGATAGTCGGAATTCCCATTTCTCGAAGTTCTCGATATTCTTCTAGCGATATTCGCCAACGGTCGATCAACTGTTCCGGCGTCAATAAATCATGCAAGCCTGTTCCATTGCGATTAACGAATGCTCGTCGATCAATTGTGTCTATCGTAAAGGTCGTTTCGACATCATTCCCGCTGACAAGTGGAATGGGTAGTGACTGAAATTGGAAAGTCTCAACTAAATCCCCTTGAGCATCGGCGATACTCTTTCCTGCTAAGTCAAATGTTCCGTCGTAAGCTCCATGAATCACATACACACCGTTATCCTTATGTTGAATACTCATCTCGTTTACCCCTAAAAGACTTGGTTAAGCCTTTAACGCCAAAGGCAGGTAGGCTCTTGAAATTTTTGTAACTTGGCACAACGCAGGCCGCTAAATACGGCGAAAACAACCAGCAGAACTTGGATCGTTATTCCGGCTGGCTGGAGCGGGCATTGGGTCCTTATAATTCCAGAGAGTGAAAACTCAACTTCAGTTCGTCTTCGCTGGAAGATTGCCAAAAAATTCGGCAAAGCGTCTATCCGCTAAGTAAAACCATGCGAATTGGTTGACGGCGAAGGTTGTCTCCCGTTCGGACAAACGCACCAGAACTCAAATCCTTGCCATTTCCAAGTTCTTTGGCGTGCTTCACGAACCAACAAATCCTTTTGCCATTCACGCTCAAAAACTCGCCGATCTACTTGAGCATGGCCGAGGGCGATACGACTATTTAATGAGTCTTTTGGATTCGTTGCACGCTAAGGCTTTTCCAAACGGCAACGTCGCTGGGACGGTTCACAAGAGCGCATGGTCAATGCCGGATAAAGAATGATGGCACCAATAGAAAGTTCGATTCAATCGCATCCAAGTTCTTCGACAACCAAACCGCCATCAACGATAAGCGGTTCGCAATTCGGGCCTATCAATCAAACCTTGAATAATCGATCAGCCCACTTTTTGCAGATCGTCAATAAAACCCTGAACCAGTTCCACCTTAACCACGAACGACGATCCATCTCGAAAAGTTCCGATTTCAATCGAGCCGTCTATTGTCTCGACGATTATCGTTCCCCTCACGCTGGAATGTTCCTTGACGGTTTCCCATCGGCACTGGAATCCAGCAACAACCAATGCGCCAATTGCCAATTTCACATCGCAAAACTTTTTGTCTGAGAACATATTGAACTCCGCAGCTTGAAGTGATCGATACCCTTGGAAGGGTACAATCACACTGCGCAAGCATGACGACACGTATTGCACATGATTCACGAAAACAGAAATCTGTTTTGCGTCAACGGAGTCTGCTGTACAACCAACTTTGTGTTGTACAGCAAAAATGAATGGACTCGAATCGCTCAATATTGAACTCTTACTTTGCTGTGCAACCGACTAATTGGATTCTCGCAAATTTTCTCCAGACTCGACTTGTTTTTTTGTTATGGCCGCTCATAGAATTCCTCATCACTACAAAAACACTTTCGCCAAACTTTCTCTTCACTGGTACGCCCGCTAAGGCGTCCGCTCCGATCCTTCTTGATCGTTGAGCAATCCTTCAACAGCATTGGGCTGATCTGATGGCGTTTAATGCAAGTTCTCTATTGGAGATGGTTATATGGAAGCAATTTCTGAAATTGACGTTGGGTTCGGCTTTTACTGCCTTTATCAATACGATTGCCCAGTGTTCGTAATTCGGCAACTAGGTAGTGCGTGGTTTATCTTTGAGATAAGTAACTCTGACCTCGTGTCTCTGTGCTATTCGGCGGAGAACATTGGGACGCTACCTAAATTGGACTCGCTGAACCTTATTCATTGTTCAGAAGACAAGAACGACGTTATCCAGTACGTGTTCACCGAATTATAGCGATCTACACGAGCGGCGGGCTGAGGAATCCAAATTGGCTCTTTCTCAGCCCGCTGTTTTTTCTTTATCGCCATCAGGAAATTCTGATGGCTCTCCCATAGATACCCCAAAGGAGCAAACATGACTGAAAAACATTATTCACTAAACGAAGTTGCGAAGATCGCTGGCGTAAAAGCCCATCGTATTGCTTACGCAATAAGCAACGGATATCTGCAAGAGCCAGCCCAACGAGTTACCAACCGTCGTTTGTTTTCAACAAGCGATTTGCAAGCGGCACTGGTTTACTTTGCCAAACCAAACAAGTTGGGACGACCGCCCGAAAAGGATGGTGATCGATGAACAAATTCACCCTTCAGCAATCCGGCAATATCGGCCAAGAGATTATATCGCCTCGTGGAAATATTCTTGCTTGGACCACCGACCCAGTATTCGGTGCCTTTATCGTCCGAATATTGAACGCATTATATTCGGATGACGAACCGCTGGAGGCGATATTCAGCGGCGACGATATTCAAAGCGCTGCGATCAACGCAGCATATAGGAGGACAACAAATGAGTGACCAACAACCAAGGCTCGTGGACACGGGCATTGATTCGTATGAAGTCGTCGAAGCTGACGGACGAGTATCCGTCACGATTCTTACAACACCCACGGATATTAACGACCAATATCGAATTCGATATTACCG
>JANMNR010000759.1:0-14931 GCA_031368325.1 Pirellula sp. | reverse complement strand
CAGCTTGGCTGCGATCTTGGCGATGGGAAAGCCTGTTGCTTTGCTTGCCAAGGCGCTGGAACGACTTACGCGAGGGTTCATTTCAATGACGATCATCTTTCCATTTTCCGGATGGATCGCGAATTGGATGTTGGAGCCCCCTGTTTCTACTCCGATTTCGCGAATGATGGCCAGACTTGCGTCTCGCATTCGCTGATACTCTTTGTCCGTTAGTGTTTGAGCGGGTGCAACAGTGATCGAATCGCCCGTATGGACTCCCATTGGATCGAAATTCTCGATGGCGCAAATGATGACGACATTGTCATCGGCATCACGCATCACTTCCATTTCGTACTCTTTCCAGCCGATGATCGATTCCTCGACGAGAACTTCGGTGATCGGAGATAGGTTCAAGCCATTCAGTACCAAATCATCAAAATCATCTCGGTTGTAGGCGATGGCAGATCCGCTGCCACCCATCGTAAAGCTAGGACGAACGACGCAGGGCAATCCAACCTCCGCGAGGGTCTTTCGAGCGTCTTCGATGGTGTGCACGGCAGCACCGCGGCAAACGCTCATGCCGATTTTTTCCATCGCTATCTTGAACGCATCGCGGGCTTCGGCTTTGTGTATGACCGCCGGGTTTGCGCCGATCATTTCGCATTTGTATTTTTCGAGAACGCCTCGTTCCGCTAACTCCATCGCCAGATTCAAGGCGGTTTGGCCACCAAGAGTCGGAAGCAATGCGTCCGGCCGCTCACGTTCTATGACCTTCTCAACCATCTCCCAAGTCAGTGGTTCTATGTAGGTCCTTTCGGCAGTCGCCGGATCAGTCATGATGGTCGCTGGGTTGCTGTTTACTAAAACAACCTCATAGCCTTCTTCACGCAATGCCTTGCAAGCTTGAGTTCCGGAATAGTCGAATTCGCAGGCTTGGCCGATAATAATGGGGCCAGAGCCGATCAACAGAATTTTTTTTAAGTCAGTGCGTCTAGGCACGGCAGAAACCTAACAGTTTGCGGGTTGAGGAAATCCGTGTCTGCCCCCGCTCGGGAAAACGAAGCATTAGCAGACCAAAATCCCACAGAACTTAGCATGCTTTCCCTATCCTTGGTAGCCGAACTAGGCGCTGGGGGCGGGGTGTTTTCTGGCCATCTCAAGAAACAGTTCGTAGCGGGCTTTCATTTCGACAATACTGTCCCCCCCGAATTTGTCGACGAAGGCGGCTGCAACCTCAAAAGCCACGACATGTTCCACAATAATCGCAGCGGCTGAGATGGCGCAAACATCGCTGCGTTCGTAGCTAGCTCGGTGTGCTTCTCTGTCTGCCATTCGAATGGAATCGAGCGGCTTTCTCAACGTGCTGATCGGCTTTTTTGCGGCTCTCACAATGAGTGACTGTCCATTCGTCATTCCTCCCTCAAGCCCTCCCGCATTATTGGACGGTCTCGTAAAGCCTAGATTTGGAAGATGGCTTTGAGTGGCATCGTAATGGATTGGGTCGTGTACCTTGGAACCTTGCGTTCTCGCTGCTTCGAACCCCATACCAATTTCCACGCCCTTGATAGCCTGAACTGCCATAACCGCCTGAGCGAGTTTTCCGTCTAGCTTTCTATCCCATTGGGCGTGCGTACCTAAACCAAACGGCAAGCCATCGACACGGACCTCCACGATTCCACCCAACGTATCTCCCTCGTCGGCCATGCGGTCGATGTACTTCTCCGCTTCTGGATCTTGCAAAGGGTCAACAGAATAGATGCTGCTAGTGTCCCGAATCCTTCGCACCTCAGATATTTCGTGTCGGAGCGTGTCACCCCGTCCGATCGGCATCGCGCCTAATTCAACAACATAGCCAACGGTTTCGATCCCAAATTGGGACAGCAATTGTCTCGCCAAGGCCCCGGCGGCAACGCGAACCGCAGTTTCGCGAGCGCTCGATCGTTCCAAAACTCCGCGGATTGAGCCCAAATACTTGATGGAACCCGTGAGGTCAGCGTGCCCTGGCCTCGGTCGCTCCAGCTCCTTCAGGCGTTCCAATTTGTAGTCGTTGTTTACAACTTGAAGTGCAATCGGGGAGCCCAGACTGATCGATTGCCAGACCCCTGTAAGAATATCGACGGTATCTTGCTCGAGTTTTTGCCGCCCACCCCGTCCGTAGCCCCCTTGCCTAAGCCTAAGTTCGCGATTGATTAACTCTGGATCGATAGATAATCCAGCGGGAAAACCATCGATGAGAGCTAGCAGGGCTTTCCCGTGCGATTCTCCAGCGGTCCAATAGCGAAGCATAAAGCGTTTCGAAATTCGTTCAGAGTTAAGCAACAAAACCGCTATTCTAGTTGTCGCATCCAACCAGCCAAGCCGCAATTGGTTCTAACAGCCTCCTGTTTTTGAATGTTGCCCCCCAACCATAAGCAAATGATTGACTCATCCAAGCCTTCCGGCTCGTCCCACTATCAAGTTGGCTACTGCACCAACGTCCATGCAGGCAGAGATTTACCTGCGGTGCTCGATAATCTGGCCAATCACTGCGATCCGATTCGGCAACTGGTAGATTCGAATCGGTCCTTGTGTATAGGACTATGGTTTTCTGAAATCTCCGCCGCACAGGCTTTGCAGCCGGAACCCCTGGCGCGACTGAAAGCAAAGCTATCCGAATTTCAACTCGTCCCCTTTACTTTGAATGGATTTCCGCAAGGGGACTTCCATAGTCAAGTCGTAAAGCACCGAGTGTATCAGCCGACTTGGTGGCAACGTGAACGACTCGACTACACGCTAAACCTCATTGAATTGCTGGACAAACTTTTGCCGATGGGCGAGGTCGGCTCCATTTCTACGTTGCCCATCGCCTGGAGTAAACCCAATCCCTCGCGCGAGCAGCTTAAGCAAGCCGCCGCACAACTTATTCATGTCGCCATGTTTCTCCACCAGCTCTACGAACGAACAGGGAGGAAGATCGTGCTTGCGATAGAGCCCGAGCCAGGTTGCTATCTGACCGATAGCGCTTCGTTTCGAATGTTTTACAACGATTACTTGCGTTCCCCACATTTGCCTAACGAAACCACCGACATTGTCGGAGAATACCTAACCCTATGCCACGATGTATGTCATGCGGCTGTCATGTACGAGGATCAACAGCACGAACTTCAGCTACTAAGGAACGATGACATTGCGATCGGAAAGGTCCAGGTGTCGTCTGCCATCTCTGTCGATTGGGATTCCCTATCAGTGGTAGAACGACAGGCGGCCTTCGAACAGTTACGCGGTTTCGCTGAGGATCGATATCTGCATCAAACCAATCGATTGAGTGCCGCCAGTTCGAAAGGCGAATTGATTGAAGATCTACCGATCGCATTAGAAACGGTATCGTCATTAGAAAAACTAACTGGGCAATGGCGAATTCATTTCCACGTCCCGATCTTTCTATCCAAGTTTGGCCTGATTCATTCGACACAAAACGAGATTGTTAAGCTCATCGATATCTTGAATGGACCAGCAAAGCAACGCCCCGTTTTCACTGGGCACTATGAGGTCGAGACGTACGCATGGGGCGTGCTACCGGCCGCGGTTCAGGATGGGAATCTTAATGACGGGATAGCCCGTGAAGTGACATGGCTCCAAAAAAATCTGGTGCGTTAACTGCGATAAGCCAACATTTATTGGTGTTTTGTTGAGGGTGGCAATATATTAGTTGTGTGTGCATCGATGAAGTTCGTGTTGAAACGAGCGGAAAACAACCCCTCACCTAGGGAGACTTGATGTGGAAGTAAATCATTTTTCTTCGCTGCACGATTCCAATATTGACAATCTGCTTAGTCAGCCGCAACTCCTACTGCCGCTTTTATTTGACTCGTGCCAATATGACTTGTTGGTCTACACGCACGACATGGAGCGACGCCTGACTTATTTGAGCGATTCGTCGTGGAATGTTTGCAAATTGGATTTCAGAAATTGGCGGAAGAAGAGCTTTTTGCCAATGATCACGGATCATCCGTGGAACGACCACTACAAGTCTAGGATGGACTCAGAAATACTGCCGCAAGAGATCCAACAGCTGAAGTGCGAAATTTGGAATGACGAAGGTGCCAAAGAGCAACTCGATGTCTGGCGAAGGCTCGTTATATACGAGGATGCGCCGATTGGCGTCATAGGTGTTTCTAAGCGAATGAATTCTATCTCGCCACCAATTAATCACCAGCGTCCATTCGACCTGATAACGCCAGCGGAAATGAGTGTGATCCGGTTGGTCGTGGACGGGACACTGAACAAGTCCATTGCGGTCAAGCTGGGTATCGCAATTCGAACCGTTGAAATGCGTCGATCGAAAGCCATGCATAAACTGGGAATTCGTTCGGTATCCGAGTTGGTAAGGTTATGGTGCCAATTCAGCATGGACAAATCAACGGCCACTGCCAGTGCAGAACCGTTGGCTTCGAATAGCACCCATCCGAAAACGCCTGATTAAACGCACTTTGATCAATGGAGGGTCGGATTCGGAAAACGCATAAATGGGACGCTACGCTTAAAAACGTCGATACCGCCGAGAGGGCTGGGAAAAAATCCCTACCGATCCGAACACAGCGAAGGTCAAGAGATTCTTTGACTTGCGATTTTCCTGCTAGCGATCGCAGCGCTGCAGGAATCGCTTATGATTTACATCATGCGTTGCGTTCCATGCTTATTGCATGAGCTCTTAGGCTGTATCGTTTACTGACTCGAACTCCATTCGTCTCCAAAGTCTTTCGGATTGATTATGAGAATCGCCGGTATCAACTTCGACCATTTTCACATGGGTGACTTGCTGAGGTACGCCTTTGAGCATCCGACGGCTGAGATTGTGGGGATTTGCGATGATCAGCCGGATCGAATGCGCTCGGCTGCTATGAACTTTAATATTCCTAGCCATCGCATTTTTACGGATTATCGCCAATGTCTTGAGGAGTCCAAGCCCGACTTGGTTATCCTTTGCCCAGCAACCGCCAAACATGCCGATTGGGTGGAACGTGTTGCGCCTTACCACGTTCATATATTGGTTGAGAAGCCATTTGCCGCGTCACTCGCGGAATCGGACAGAATGATTAATGCCGTTAAGGCATCTGGGAAAAAGCTGGTTATCAATTGGCCGCTCGTTTGGGTTCCGGCGCATCAAACCGCCAAACGGTTGATCGACGAAGGAGTCATTGGAGACGTCATTGAAGTGCGGCATTATGGAGGAAACCGTGGCCCGCTCTATCATCTTGCCGATAAAGTTGAAGTTACCGAGGCAGAGGTTCAAGCCAAGAAACCAGAGAGTTGGTTTTATAAAAAATCACACGGCGGCGGATCGTTATTGGATTACATGGGATATGGTTCGACTCTGGGAACTTGGTATCACCAAGGAAAAGTTCCGATCGAAGTCACTACGGTTGTGAACGAAACTCCGGGAATCGAAGTTGACGAACATAGCATAACCATCGCTCGATACGAAACTGGTCTGTCCAAAATCGAGACGCGATGGGGCACATTCACGGATCCATGGGTCACTCAAACACAGCCCAAATGCGGTTTCGAGTTGATCGGCACCGATGGTACTATCAGCAGCTACGACTACGAGAAGACGATCACCGTTCAAACGCGCCAACGCCTTGAGGCACACGCGATTCCCGTCGATACGCTAGTTCCACCCTATCAGAATCCAGTGCAATATTTCATCCATTGTCTGGAGACAGGCGAACCGATCACAGGTCCGTTGTCGCTCGAGATCAGTCGAATCGGGCAGCAAATAGTCGACACGGCGGTCATTAGCGCACGTGAGAAGAGAACGGTACGAACGGTCTCTTAGATTTGGGAGCAAATTGTCGATTGCTAAAAAGCCTTTTTCCTAAGTTTATATGCTCACGATCTACCCGAAGCGATCTTCGCTCGACTTCCTCGGTGGCGTGAGACTAGCAGTTTAAACAAGGATTGCATGTCTCCATCGGAACCCAACAATTGATCAATCTGAATACCGTCGTCGGACCATTTGGCTAGTGCTGCATACAGCTCAAGTGGTTGATGTACAGCGACAATCGCTCGATTCGATTCGTGGTCAATCCTTAACGATTCAACCCATTCTTCGTTTGCAAGTCTGGCGGCTAACTCTCGAACCTGAGGGCTAACAATGGAGAGTTCTTGAGGTAAGTCCGCTAGCATTCCCCGTAACTCGCCTGCGGTTCCTGATGCCAACAGTCTGCCGCCATAAATCAAAATGAACGAATCGGTCACTTGTTCAACCTCATGCAAAACATGGCTAGCAAGCAACAAGCTACGACCTCGATTGGCCCAATCAATCAATAGCTCTGTCATTTCGTGCCTTCCGACTGGGTCCAATCCATTGAACGGTTCGTCCAGGATTAAGAGTTCAGGCTCGGTCGCAATCGCTTGTGCCAGCTTGCAACGCTGCCTCATCCCGAGCGAGTAGGTGTTGATCGGTCGATTCATAGCCTCCTTGATTCCAACCTTTTCTAGAACCTCGCAGGCTCGAAGGTTTGCATTGCGAGGGTTCCAGCCACTCAAGGCGAGCAACTGTTCAACCCAACGCCGAGCCGTCACGCCAGGCAAGAGGATATCGCTTGCCGGACACAATCCCACATTCCGAAGCACTCGCGGGTTTGCGTACGGGTCCTCGCCGAACACTTGTACCGATCCAAGAGTCGGACGCAACGCGCCGGTGAGCAATCCGATCAAAGTTGACTTTCCAGCACCATTTGGGCCAACCAACCCATAAGCCCCCTTGGGCAACACGACATTGAGATCGTTCACTCCGATGACGTTTCCATACAAGCGGGTAGCATGGATCAATTCGATCACGGCCTGTTTGCTATTCATGGCTAAACCTTTAGCATTCTAGCGACACGCCAACGAGCGATTCCAAACCCAATTAGGGTGACTGCAACGCAGAGAACCCATGGCCCAATCTGATGCCGCTCGGCAGGAAGCACACCGAAAATCTCTTCCTGCAAATGGCCTAAAACGTGGTATGGCGAAACCAATAACCATCGCTGCTGAAGCTTCAATGCATCATCCGCGTTAAACATCGCGGAACCGGTCAAAACCAGATATGTCACCCAGCCTGTAATCCAAACGGCAAACCAAGCAAACGCAGCAAAGCGACTTTCCTGTGTCAGTGACGAGAATGCCAATGCAACAGCCGAGGTTGGCAGAACCAGGACCGCGGTTGCCAGCAGAATACGAAAGGGAATGTCCCACGTCTGGAAAATGGACGAAGGATCATTCGACAAAAGCAATCCAAAGGAATACACGGCGATCGCGGGAAACGTGGTAATCATGGCAAGTAAAAAGTAAAGTACACAGGCCTTTCCAAACACATAACTCTTTGGCGAAAGAGGCCTTGAAAGATACAGTAGATAGCCTCGACTGCGCAAATCGTAACTGATCAATCGCGGAGCAACCAACCCGATCACAACGACGATCCAGAGGGCTTGCGGGTAGCGAAAATACCATAGCAGCAGATAGGACCAAGCCTTGTGTCGCTGCGTTGCAATGTCATCCGATGGGGAAATGATCGGTTCAGGGTTACGAACACGGTTCATTCGGTTGCGAGGTCCAAGCGGTTCGTTTCTCGACGCAAGAAACCCATTGAACATTCTGCGATAGCTTTCGTCCTGCGTGCTTTGTTCAAAAAGCCCGACGCCGAACATGGTGACGATCGCTGGGAACGACGCAAACAATAGGAACCGCTTAAGCCATGTCCCTCGCCAAACCAACGAGATGCCCGTGCCTGCAACAACGGACCATCTCGACCACTCCGGCGACCGATTTCCAGACCACTTCCGATAGCCGATATCAAGAATTGGCATGGTTTTTCTCACTAACTATTTCGAGAAACGAATGCTCAAGTGAATTGCGAGCTTCATCCATGCGTTCGACCAAAACGCTCTCTTCCTTGCTGGCTGCCCAAATCGTTTTTGAAATAGACGCCATTTCGCCGTTTACTCGCAATTCCGTATCGCCGTTGCACTCAACACGCAACCCGCGCCGACGCAACGACTCCGCCAATCGCAACGCATCGCGAACAACGCGTATCTGCAAACCGGATTGGATGGGGCGTTGCATATTGGCCAGCGAATCAGACAACCGCACTTGGCCTCGTACGAGGATGATGACATGATCGCAAACCTGCTGAACATCGTGCAGGATGTGCGTTGAAAGAAGAACCGACTTTTCAAACCGATGTGCGAGCGCATGAATTCGGTCCAAAAACTCCTCCCGCTGCGTTGGATCCAAGCCGGTGGTTGGTTCATCCAGAATGATCAATTGAGGATCGTGAACCAGGGCTTGGGCAAATTTCAGTTTCTGTCGCATGCCGGTCGAGTACGTTTCCACGTTGCGATAGCGTTCTTGACCAACGTCGCAGAAATCGAGCACTTCATGGGCTCGGCGTAACGCTTCGGTCGATGGTAGACCTGATAATTTCGCCATCATTTGAACCGACTCAACACCCTGCAAGCCAAGGATATAGCAATCGTCCTCGGGCAGGTAACCAATCTTGTCTCGAATCGATTTGACTTGTTTGGGCCACGCTCCGCCGAGCACAGTACCGGACCCAGTATCGACGCTAACCAATCCCAGCACCGCTTTGATGAAAGTGCTCTTGCCCGAGCCGTTGGGACCGAGCAAACCTGTTACGCCAACCGGCACAACTAGGTCGACATTCTTCAGGGCGAAGTTTCCAGCGTACCGCTTGGTGAGTCCGGCAATATCAATAACGGAGGGCACTTTGGTGGCAGCTTCGATTCGATAGGAGGCAGTGGAGGTCCGACCGGCCAGAGCCGGGAAGTCCTAGTGTAGCTGCCTATTCGGAAGTTGCCGTGTGCCCTTGGAGAAATAATGGCTTTTGTTAGGTAGCGGTAGCACGTGAAGGCCGATACGCTCAAAACTGTGCTACCGTTTGGACAAACCGGACGGAGTACGGCGAACGTTGCGTTGCCATTTTTGTAGCTGCCAATTGTGGTCCCGCCGGTAAAGCCAGCGGAAACATCCTTGGTAACGACCAGAGCCTCCAAGACATTGCGTCTCCAGGCACAAGGAACGAGTGTGTTTTTCGGAAATACCGTTCGAGCAATTCTTAAGCCCGAAGGGCTGACATAACCTCTGCCGGTGGTGATAACCGGTGATAACCACCGGTTACGTGTGTCAGTTTTTACGTCCCAGATTTACTCCTTAGGAAGTTTTGCCTCTTCCTTTGGAGCCTTGGTCCGAGTCTCTTTCAATTGTGAATTCATGGTGTCTGTTTGAGCCTGCCGTTTCTTTAATTCCTTTAATCGTTCGTCCAATTCCTTCTTTTGTTGCTCAAACTCCATCACTCTTTCTTCCATTTTCATCTTGTCTTCTTGCAACTGTGCTTGAAGCCTTTCGATTCTCTCTTCCGGTATCAGCCTTTCATCTAGCAATCGGTCCTTCTCGGCAAGTGACCCTCGAACTGATTCCACGAGGGCTCGTCGTTTCTGACTTAGATCTCTTGATCCCCCCTCAACCTGAGTCCTCTCCTCGCGAATTCGCGATTCTATATTTCGGGCTCGGTCATGGTTTTCTCTCGCACGATTCGCATCCGTGGCAGCTCTTTCAGCCTGCTCCGCCTGTTTCCTAAATTGCGGCAAGCTTAGCTCGCGGAACGCGGCGGCGGGGGGGAACTCCGTGGGAAACTCAAATGGCGACTCGGGACCAGAACTGTTTGGTAGCCTTGTTCTATCGCTCAATACGTCACCTAGAACACTTAGGACACCGCTCTCTAGCAATTCAGGGCCGATTGCGGACTCTAGCTCCCAGCTGAGTTCATCCTTTTCACCTAAGAGCTCGCTTAGCCTGCGCTGGACAATTTGTTCCTGTAGCTCCACACGGCGTTCCAATTGCGATTGGACAGCTTGAAGCCTATCCCTCATTTCTGAAATGCGTTTTTGCTGCACCTCGGTCTTGTTACTGAAGATCTCTGCTAGCGCTCTCTTGAGCGCGCTTTTCTTTGCTTCCTTGTCCGCATTGGTGGCCTTATGGACGGCTTCTACCAACTTTGCCAATCGTTGTTCGCTACTGGGGCCCCCATCTGCGACACGCTCATTAAATTCGAACTCGCTATCCAATCGTCTTTTGCCTTGCCCACCGCTTGCCTCTGCAGGGTCCTGCGCGAACACATCGAGTCGGTTCATGCCGCTTGCAGCGGCGAGCGTCACCGCACCCAATAAGCCGCACGTGATTGCACGCTCGGCAAAGCTAAATCTCATCATGTTCCACTTCATAATCAGCTCCATAAGAGTGTCCGTTTACTTCAGAATTTCGAAACCAAATTCCAATAGATCTAGCGAGAGACCATCCAACTCGTCGTCAATCGAACCAAGCCAATCCGATGCATCACGCATACGAACAACGGGCTTCGGTGTCATCGCACTCGCGTCCTGAATCCCAGCCTGAGATTGTCCATTGCTTTGCGTCTTAGTAATGGGATGGGTGGTCGGTGTCGCCCAATTCCAACATGCAACCATCAACAACCCAATCGTTAGCAGCACCGCTAGACACTGAGCAATTGGCCTAGCCACCTGCGTTTTCGCAACATAAAAGCCACGAGGGAGCGCGCCTACAGATGGATTTTGCACATGGTGTAGGCACGTTCGGATCAGATTGCTGGCTTCGACGGCATTCGAGATACGATCGATAGGTCTTTTTGCGTGAAGCTTTTCGATTAATTGGTGAGCCCAAAACGGTAATTTGTCTTGCACCTCAAAGACCGGCTTGGTTGGCTCATGACTCACCTTGTGCATGATCGCAACCGCATTCTCGCCGCGGAATGGGGGCCGACCGCATAGCATTGTGTAAAGCACACTGCCGAGGCTAAACAGATCGCTTCGATGATCGATGTTTTCGCCACGCGATTGTTCCGGCGACATGAACTGAGGTGTTCCCGCGAGATGGCCGCTTGCTGTAATGCTGGCGTCATCCAAAGCTCTCGCTAATCCAAAATCGGTGATTAAAACGCGATGCCATCGAGCTTCGAGCAATATGTTTGCCGGCTTTATGTCACGGTGAACGAGGCCATGCGAGTGGGCCGCCTCCAATCCTTCGGCGATTTGCAATCCTATACGTAGCGTTTCCTCGAGCGACAGCGGCCCTTCTCGGTCGAGTCTGTCTTGAAGCGACCCGCCTTGAACGTAACCCATGACGATGTAGGGCTGTGCGTTGTCATCGGCGACATCGTGAATGGGTACGACATTTGGATGCGAGATACTTGCAACGGCCTGCGCTTCGCGTGCAAATCGAACTCTGGCCGCGCTACTCATGGCCAAGTGAGGATGCAGGACTTTGATGGCCACAACCCGCGACAGCCGCTTGTCCCATGCCTTGAGCACTGTCCCCATCCCACCGTATCCGATGACTTCACGGACGATATATTCACCAAGCTCGCCCAGGGCGCCGGACTCTTGCGTCGGTTTCAATCCCGAGATGACTACCAACGGAGACGATTTTGCTTCGGGCAATAACGCAGTGTTGCGTTCTGCGTCGTTCGACGTGAAGATACCCGATTCGGTTTCAATCAAACGCAAGGTCGATGAGGAATCGTGCCACCACGAAGCGTCCGCGCAAATCGAATCGAACTTTGCCCGGCAAGTTGCACAGGATTCCAAATGCAACGTCAGTTCTTGCGTTTCTGCAGCAGGGAGATCGTCCTCCACCAGGCGACTCCAGTTTCTTCGTTCATTCAAGCAAATACTTGCGACCATAGTGATTACTCCTCAGCGCATTCCCGAGACTCTACTTCTCGCTTAAGTGTTGCCATGATGCGTCCCCGCGATACATAGATCGCACCGGGCGTCATTCCTAATTCCATAGCCACTTTTTCTACACTTTCGCCATCAACCACCGTTCGCCAAAAAGCACTAAACGTATCGGCTGTGACCCGCGAAGCGACCCGCAGCGCGGCCCACTGAAGAACCTGTCGTTGGTACTCGCGATCCCATTGCTCTTGGAGCATGGTCTTAGTCGAGTTCTGGTCGGTCAGCAAAGCGGCATCGCGAAGCGATTCGATTCGTTGAGGGTTGGTCTTCCTGGTCAGATAGTTGATGGCCGTATTTCTTGCGATTTTGGCCAACCAACCTCGAAAAGCAAACGCATGGGAACGGGGCGTGTACTTGTCGATTCCTCGGTAGATCGCGATCCAAATCTCTTGAACCACATCCTGCTGGTCGTTGGCAGGCAGGCCGGCGGTCACGACCATGCGAGTCAAAACCGGTCGATAAATTTCATGAAACTCCGCCCAAGCCGTCTCGTCCTGGCCGTTTTGCAGCCGCTTGAGCAGGCTGAGTCGGGTTTCAGGGAAATCGGCCATGGACAGTTCCTGCGGGAAATAGCTGCGTTTTTGCTTCACAACAACAAAAACACATTGTGCTCGAACAATCTAACACGAAAACGAGAAACTAAGCCAAGTTCTTGACGGTGATGGCTTGGCAGAACACACTAACGCGTTGAATTGTTGGAGTCTCGAACTCCCGAGCCATTCGGCTATTCCTTTCAACTACGATCCGTGAATACCATGAATACCCACACTCTTATTGCGACTGCGTTTGTCGTCCTTTGCGGCCCCGTTTTTGCAGAAGATTCGAATAACACCGCTCCACCCGCAAAAGAAAAGCCAAACGTTTTGTTCATCGCCGTGGACGACCTAAATCATTGGGTTGGGCATTTCGGTCGGAACAAGCAGACCAAGACCCCCAATATCGATCGACTCGCGGCGATGGGAGTTACTTTTACCAACGCTCAGTGTGCCGCACCCGTTTGCAACCCGTCGCGAACCGCCTTGCTCAGTGGTAAGCGACCGGGCACCACCGGCGTTTATGACAATGGAAACCCGTTCGTAAACGCAGTCAAGCCAGCCGAATCCCTGGTTATGCAATTCAAAGATGCGGGCTACAAAACAATGGGTATCGGCAAACTTTGGCACGGCGGACTCGGGTGGCCTCAACAATGGTCCGTCATTGGCAACGAACAGTCCCAACGGGCACAAGTCAACAAGCGAGACATCGGTGGCATTGCGTTTGGCGTAATGGAAGGCGGGGACGATTCGGTTTCCGACACTTCGATTGCTAATTTTGGAATGGCAGAACTGGCGAAATCGCATGACGTTCCGTTTTTCTTGACGCTCGGCTTTCATAAGCCTCACATGCCATGGAATGTGCCACAGAAGTATTTCGACATGCACCCGTTGGCAGACATCCAATTGCCACCGACGCAAAGTGGCGATCTCGATGACATCCCAGCTGCCGGTCTCAAAATGGCCAAGGCAGCGGGAGATCACGCGGCTGTTTTGGAATCCGGTCGCTGGAAAGAAGCGGTTCAAGCGTACTTAGCAACCATCTCGTACCTTGATGGTCAAGTTGGTGGTGTCCTAGACGCGTACGATAAGTCGCCGGAAAAAGAGAACACGATGATCTGCTTCTGGGGTGACCACGGCTGGCACCTTGGTGAGAAACAGCATTGGCGTAAATTTGCACTGTGGGAAGAAGCAACTCGAGCTCCCTTTATTTGGGTCGTGCCAGGCGTGACAAAAGCGGGTGGAGTTTGCAAGAGCCCGGTGGATTTCATGAGCGTATACCCAACCTTGTGCGATCTTGCAAACATCGAAAAACCCACTTGGCTCGAGGGAGAAAACATCAAGCCGCTCCTGGCCAATCCCTCGGCGTCATGGGACAAGATTGCGATCACCACATTTGGCCAAAATAACCATGCCATCCGCACAGACCGATGGCGATACATCCGATACGCCAACGGCGACGAAGAACTTTACGACCATCAAAACGACGAATACGAATGGACGAATCTGGCAAGCAAACCCGAACTCGCTGCCTTGAAATCGGAGCTTGCCAAGCGTTTCCCAACGATCAATATCCCTCCTGTTCAAGGCAACGGCACCGAAGGCGATAGCGAAGCACAGGAACCAAAAGCAAAAGCGCGAGCCGATCGAAAAGCCGCGAAATCCGATTCCTCAAGCAAACCATAGCAAAGAATTTTGCCCTTCCCAAACGACTTGAGTCTGTGATGAGCACTACCTTTGCCGAATCCGCATCGATCTGGGCTATTCGGATTGCGATGGTCTTGTTGGTTGCTGTGTTGTCAGCGGAATTACGCGGCTCAAAGTCCACGGAGCCCTTGATTGTATGGCCTTGGCTCATGGGTGCCCTATTCGCGTTTGCACACAGTTTGGGTTCTTTGATGACATTTCATCACGGGAGTCAGGCAGCAGCCTTGGAGTCGACAGCCGAACAAACACAACAATTGTTGGGGTTTCGATTTGGGGCCGGGCTGTACGTCAACTACTTGTTCGTGGTTGTATGGCTGGCAGATGCTGTTTTTCGGTTGCTCGCCCCGACGAGGTACCTGTCTCTGCCGGTGTGGTATCGTCACACGGTGATTGGCTTCTTGGTGTTCATCGCCATCAACGGCGCCATCGTTTTCAAGTCCGGTCCTATCCGGGTCATTGGAATTGGGTGCGTTTGCCTGTTGGGAATTCTCGCACTCGTTCAAATGCGCAGCACCAACTCTGCCTAGTGCATGGCTGTTAAAAATCCGGTATTGAAATGGTTTCCACGAGGATCAGTTTTTTCCCGTGAATTGCTGTTCGAATGGCCTTCCGTCCGGCTCGCGGGCTGTCTCCGACTTCAAGACCTGCTCCACTATCGTATTGGTATCCAAGCACAAACCTCGCATGCCCTTGAGTATGCGAGTCTCCGAATGCAAAGCCTGCTCCACTGCAGACTTTATGCAGCCCAGGTCAGTTCGCGTTTTCCTTTCTCTTCGCGACAGGCTTTTTGATTGCAACGGAATCGCCCGGCGCCACCGCGTCTTTGAGCAAGGAATCAAGCCGTGCACGCATTGCTTTGACTCTTTCTGGCTGCATGTCCGCGAGATTCTTTGACTCGGCGATGTCTTCGGCAA
>JANMNR010000703.1:0-11746 GCA_031368325.1 Pirellula sp. | reverse complement strand
CACGATAACCCTCCAACGCAGATTATCAGCTTAAGCAACCATGACTTATTTGCAGGTCGAACAAAAGCGTTTTGTCGTCATGTGCGTCGCCAACAAAAAAAGCGTCGCCTACTTCATCGGCAAATCGCTGGAATCCCATGGGGCGCTCGTCGAGTACGTGGTCCGAAGCCAAAAACGAAAAGACGAAGTCAGCAAACTATTTCCAAATAGTCCCGTTTGGATATGCGACGTTGAGGACGAGAGCCAGATAAACGCACTCACAACGCAGTTGGCCGGCAATAAAGAACCGATTCATGGTTTGGTACATTCGATTGCGTTTGCGGACTATAGCGATGGCATGAAGCCGTTTCATGAAACAACGCGCAAGCAGTTCTTGCAGGCCATGGATATCTCGTGTTTCTCGTTCACCGCAGTCAGCAACGCGGTCAAGGACCTGCTTGCTCCCACCGCATCGATGGTCACAATCGGGATCTCGACAACGCGGATGGCCAGCGAGAGTTACGGATTTATGGCTCCGGTCAAAGCAGCGCTGGATTCGTCGCTTGCGTTCTTGACCAAGTCGTTCAGCCGTTTCTCCAAGATACGTTTCAATGCCGTTGGAGCAGGGCTATTGAAGACGAGTGCATCCGCAGGGATCCCTGGCTACGTCGACGCTTACTTGTTCGCAGAGAAAGCGATTCCGAGAGGCACTGGAGTAACAACACAGGAAGTCGCTGACACCGTCTTGTTCTTGCTCAGTCCTCGCTCGTCCGGCATAACGGCCCAGACCTTGGTCGTCGATGCAGGAATGTCCACGAACTACTTCGACAACCAAATCATTTCACGCGTCGCGGGCAGCCAATAGCGATAGCATTGTTTCAATGCAAACATGCTCAGAGTCGCATCCGGCAGATGCGACCCACAGTTTTTGTTTTAGCGGGAGCAAAAGATATCGCTGGTTAATGCTTCGACAATCATCGTTCGAAGGCCAAATGCGTCTTCTTGAACCCTTTTCGAGATCCGTTCGATCTCCGAACGATCCGTAAGCTCCATGTGTCTTCCGGTAGCATAGGATAGCACTGTTTCAGCCAGGTGGCGGACGAAAAACTCGCTTCGAGTTCCAGCCAGCAACCGCTTGAACTCGGAGAAGTCAGCGTAGGTCTCTCCCGAAGGAAACGTTCCGGTGGGATCCACTTTCGGTGCTGGTTTGCCTTCCTTGGACTTTCCATATTGGTCACGAAAGCGTCCAATCGGATCGAAGTGTTCTAACGCAAAGCCCATCGGATCAATCTTGCGATGGCACACGTTGCACGTTGCGTCGGCTCTGTGTTTCGCAAGGCGTTCTCGAATGGTTGTAGCGCCGCTCACGTCAGACTCAATTGCGGGAACGACATCCGGTGGCGGTGGCGGTGGAGTCCCCAACATGTTTTCCAACACCCATACTCCTCGAGTTACAGGTGAGGTGTCCACTCCATTCGCACTTGCGGTCAATACTCCGGCCATCCCGAGTACACCACCGCGGCGGTTTCGATCGGCGAATTCCACTTTTTGAAATCCATCCGCCAATCGCATCGAGTCCTTCTGAGGTAACCCGTATAGCTTTGCGAGCTTCTTGTCGACGAAGGTATAGTCGGAGTCGATAAAATCGGTCACTGGTCCATTCGAATCGAGTAGATGACGAAAGAAATGCCTTGCTTCCTCCTTCATCGACGTCGGCAAATCTTCCGAATAGTATTCACTTGCTGTCTGTCGCGGAGGCGGCAGGGAACCGATGACTCGCAGATTCAACCAACCATCCAGGAAGCGTCGCACGAATTCATCGGAACGAGGGTCGGCCAACATTCGAAGTACATGTTGCTTGAGAACGCCAGGTTCCGTGAGCTGTCCGTCCGCCGCAGCTTGCATCAAACCCGAATCGGGCGGAATGCCCCAAAGCGAGTACGAGAGCCTGGACGCAAGATCGTAAGGCCCAAGTTTCGGCTCATCTTCTGGCGTGCGTTCGCAAAGATAAAGAAAGGAAGGTGAACACAGGATCATCTTGATCGCATCTAGAGCTGCTTGGCGTTCCGAAGCTTGCTCATTCAATCGTTTGCGATAGAGCTTCTCAATGCGAGAACGATCCGATTCCTGAAGTGGGCGGCGATAAGCTCGCTCGGCGAACGATAGCAGCTGCTCAATGGCTCTCTCTGGCTGAAATCCTTGCGGTCCGAAAACTGCGATCTCTTCGGCGGTGCCCCTTGGCTCTGGCAATGGCCCACGTATCTTGATTTCATCAATTCGGATGTGAGGCAATGCCCCATCCGTTAAAAGCTTCGCTCGGCTGACGCCCGGATCTTTCTCAACCTTGAGTTCTGCTTTGTATTTCTTATTCGTTTCAAGCACGGAAGCTCGCGACTCATACGGTCCATTCGGAAATATGAACCGCGGAGTCTGGCCTTCTTCGAGCCAAACGCGAAACGTAATCCACTCCGCCTCATCGTCAGGAACAATTGCTTTCCCAAGAATAGGCTCAATCGATTGCGGGTAGTGAATATGACCTCGCTTGATATCGCCGGGTACCACTGCTAACTGAAACGGCTCACTCAAGTCGATTCGGAAAATTTTGGGATCATAGTGCGTGTCGCGATGCATCGCTCTCGCATGCACTTCGATATCGTACAGGCCTGATACGGGGACCCCCTGGAGGAAATCCTCAATGTGACCATACCCTCCTTGTCGCGTATCGGTGTTAGGCTGTTCGTAGAGGCACAAGTATCGGTAATCGAAGACCGATTTGTGAGGTCCCGAAAGCTCTTCGTACTGAACAAAGTGACCTTGGAAATGCCAATCTTTCGGCGGCGTATCCGGCTTGTTCAACCGAAGTTCGATTAGCCGATTGGCTGCACTGAAGTACTGATCTAGCAACACCCCCGAAGTGATCATCTCCGAGCCGATTCGATCGATGTTGTGACTGGCGTTCTCGGCGGGAAACTCGGTCGTCAGTCCGAGCGTCTCGACATTTCGCGAAAACAGCACTGCCAAAGTGTTTTCATACTCTCGATTGGTTAGTCGTCGCAACACGGTTCTGCCACCTGTGCTCTTTAAGCGACTCCTGCCGTCCTGCATGCTGTTGCGAAGGAACTCTACGATTGCAATTCGCTCATCGATCGATGGCTGTTCGGCATCAGGCGGGGGCATCTGCCGCAAGGTGAGTTGATCGACAATCTCATCGGCGGTGACGAGACGGGATTCCGAGTCAAGCGGCAATAGCAACGACTCAAACTCTCGGTTCCCTTGCGCATCCTGCTGATTATGGCAATCGATGCAATAAGTACCCAGAAATTTGGAGACCGTCTCCATCCCCTCATCGCATGAAGCCATTGAACTGAATGATGCAAGCCAAACAACGGTGGCAATCGCAATCAGTACTCTTGACGGAATCCAAAAGTACCATTGCGCGCACTGATGGAAAAATTTATCCCTAGCAAATGCATTCATATCAGGAGAAAGTGCCGGTGCTCGTTCCAAACGATTCCGCAGGAATTCCGAGTCGTTGAATGATATCGAGGAATAGATTGCAGAGCGGTACTCGCTCGGTCATGTGTTTGAATTCACCTCGGCCGTAACCACCACCCGCCATAATAATCGGCAGGTCATCGTTGGTATGCGAGTTCGCATCGGCGATACCGCTGCCAAACAAAACTGCTGTGGAATCCAACAACGATCGATCTCCGTCGTTGATTGCGGTAAGCCGCATGAGGAACTTGCCGAAGTGCTCGATCTGATACTTTTCCAATTTAATCAAGTCAGCGATCGCTTGTTCGTCGTTGCCATGATGGGATAGGCCGTGATAGGACTTGTCGATCCCAAGGTCTTGTGGCAAGAAACTCCCGCCGATTTCGAGCGTCGCAACGCGAGTTGAGTCCGTTTGCAGTGCTAACGCGATCATCTCGTAGAGTAACGGCAAATCATGAACCGTATTTTTATCTGCAGGTCGGTCTAACGGGGCCTTTGGCTTCGGATGCTCGATCCATTGCGACTTTGCTTGAAGTCGCTTTTCGACATCTCGAACGGACGAGAGATACTGGTCGAGTTTTGCATTATCTTCCCGATTAATTTGATTTGATAGCGCTCGGGCTTCGTCAACCATAGAGTCCAGTATCGAAGCTTGCAGGCCGTTCGCAAGCTTTTGCTTCTCCCGCTGTTTCAGTGAATCCTCCACAAATAGCTTCTCGAAAAGTGCACTAGGTCCAGTAATGGGAGCAACGCGAATCCCCGAGCGAGTCCAAGCCAATTGGCATCCACCATGAATTCCATCCTCGGAACCGACGGTGAGAGAAGCAAATCGAGTTTGATTGCCTATCGCATCGGCAATGAACTGGTCTACCGTAACGTTACCGTCAGGGCGGTTCTTAGCCTCATGATGCAAGACACCAGACAAAAACGTGTGGACGGCAAAGTGCCCACCCTTCAAGCCGTGATTGAGGCCGCGGTAGATAGTCATCTGATCGCGCAACGGTTCTAGGGGGGCTAGCAGCTTCGTCGACTCGAAATCTTTTCCAACCGCCTCGGGAAACAGCTGTTTTCGTTGAAAGCCGAGCAGATTGCCGATCGCGACAAAACGACGCGCACTGACACCCGCACCTGGTGCGACATCCACCACGGATCTCATCCCTAACGCATCTTCCGCGAATGACGCCAAAGCAGGGATGGCCAAAGCTCCAGCAACAGATTTGAGCACAAAACGACGACTAGACAGATACGGACGCATCGAATGGCCTCAAGAGTTGACTAGGTATAAGATTCTATACGAACCATATGGGTGGGTATTTTGGCGGGAACTGATTCTGCGATTTAGTCTTATTTCAGCGATCAGATCTGATCCGAATATTGTAAGTCTACACGGCCGAAAAATCTAGGTTAGCACGGATACCGACAGGGCTGATATCATTACGAACTCTAAAATGGTTGGAACGCATAAAGCGTATTCTAGAACTCGAAAGCAGTTTCCGGTCGGACAAGCCCTATTCAGAAAGAGTCTCAATTACGTCTGGGAGAAGAAGAATGGCTAGAAGAGTTGCGTATTCCTTCGCTACGGGTCGATGCTCCACGACCTTCGTAGCATCGCTATCCATCGATTGAACATTGTGTCCTCTCCCACTTGGATTTGAACGGACGCAAGGCCGTTGGCGATCGGTTTGCAATCCTGCACATCGAATTCGATGGCCAGCGAATAAGTAGTCTGCTCTGGTTTGCTGGTACCGCGAACGTCCGCCAGCGTTGAAGCGAACAGAGTATCACCCAGCAGTTTGCCGGGAGTCCGTTCGAGCCGGTCTTCTGATATCGTAACTACTCGGCCTCGCAACGTAAGGCCGGGGAACTGATCGAGTCGCACCAACGTGCTGGCCCCCACCTTGCATTCGTTTATCTCGAGTTCGTTAACGAAAGTTCGCAGCCGCCAACTTTCGGGTGAGACTATATCGCCTACCGCTTGCCCTCGTTCAACAAATGGGCCATCATTCGCGATCTGCCCCAACCGAACGCTTTGGCCAATACGTCTGCCGGATATATCCGATTTGGTTTGCTCAGAAAGAGAATCGACAAAGACACCCGCGACCTCAGATCGAATTTGCTGCTGCGATACTTCGTCGGAAATCTGTTCGACACGTTTTCGCAACGCTAATTCGGTTTGTTCCAGTTCGTTGATTTGCTGCGCAGCCAACGGATCGTCTACCGACCGACTCGCTGCCTGCCGCAAACGGACCATGGCAACGCTTAAATCGCCAACCGCTTGAATCCATTGAAGTTCAAGCTCAGGCGACTGGACCATCAAAATGGCGTCGCCTGCCCGAACAGGGGATCCGTCCACTGAAATGTTGCTGACGAGCCCCGAGTGTCTGGCGTACATGGCAACCTGAGAGCCAGGCTCGAGTACTCCCCTCGCGAACAAATGCTCGGGGAATTTCCATGTCCCGACCATCCAACCCAGCAATGATATACTCACCAGCCAAAAGGTTAATCGATACCAACGTATTGGCTGATACGAGTCGCTCTGAGCACGAGACGCACGCAGGCTAAGCCAGGCATTGGACACGATAGCCGTTCCCAAGACCGTAGACAGGATGGCACCAAACCCGCCGAGTCGCATTTCAAGAAACCATTGGTTGACGCCCCATATCAATACCGATAGTAAAAACAAACGGTAGATAGACGATGCAACATGGTAAATCGCGAGCGGCAGGCCGCGAGAAATGGGCCTGATGGTGTGCATGCCGAAAACCCAACTGCGCCACAGCTGGGACCATGACTCGCGGGCTTGGTCAGCCAAATTGGGAATCCCGATCGCGTCGGACAAAATGTAGTAGCCATCGTATCGCAGCAGGGGATTTGCGTTGACGAGAACAGTGACTACCGAGCAAAGCAACATGACTTGAGCTGCAATACCGCGCACCCAGGGTACGTCACTCGTGTACCAAATCGCGAAGGCAATCAGCGTGATGGCCATTTCAGTAATCATGCCAGCGGCAGAGACCAACATGCGTTTCCATCGACTCGGAACGCGCCATGTGTCACTCACATCGCAATACATGCATGGAACGAATAAGAATAGAAAAAGACCCATCTCTCGACACTCTGCCCCTACACTGCGACACGCCAAAGCGTGACCAATTTCGTGCATCGCCTTGATTGCTAGAAGCAACAAGCCTGCGAGTAGTAATCGATCGCCACGCATAGCTGACTGCAGGGCAGAAAAATCGGCGACGAATTCACTCCACCGATTGGCCAAAAGGAAGAAACAGATCAAAAGCGCTCCAACACCGACACTGAGCACTGTGCGGCCGAACGCAAACGTAACAATGGGGCCGAGCATGTCGATCGCTTTTGTAGGATTCAGCAACGGAACACGCCAAGCCATCCACGATGATGCCCGTGCCAGCCAGCGAGCCGCGTGTGGCTGTTGCACGCCAGGTTGCCGCCATTTGCCATTTAGGAGTAGTGATGCTCGATCGAGTCGAACGATCAGATTGCGCACAAATGTCTCACAGACCGAGTCGTCGATGCGTCTCGCGTACTTAACAACGCGCTGCACCGATGTGCGTCCGTCCAGGCAAAGGGCGATCGCTTTCTCAACGGCACTAAAGAAGTAAAATTCTCGATGGATGGGATCGTGTGCTATCCACAGGTCCGAGCGATCGCTTTGATAGGGACTCCACTCAAGATCGGGTCGCAGTCGATTTGGGATGGGCATCAGGTCGGCATTCATCGTTAATCCACGGATGTTCACTAGCGAGCAATGGTTGCCGACACGGTCATCCCCGGCCGAAACTTGGCATCTCGGTTCTCGATTTCGATAAAGATACGAATCTGTCCGTTAGCCGGATTGGCGGTGGGGCTGACAAACATGACCTTGCCTGGAATGTTTGTCACGGTTTTAGCGAAGGTGATTGCGACGTTCGCTCCCTGTCCTTTCTTGAGTTCTAACGCGTCGTTTGCATCGACGAATCCCTCGACCCTCAATCGATCGATCGACATTAGCTCTAACATTTTGTCATTTGGATCAACCCATTCGCCTGCATGCTTTTCGATCGACACAACGATCGCTTGTGCGGTGCTACCGATGGCATGTCGATCGATGGATTGCTGCGATTGCTTTACTTCAATTTCCGCCTGCTTTTTTGCGAAGATCGCGAGCTGTTGGTCGAGTTTGTAGCGTTCGATTTCGATCTTCGAACGCTCAAACATTAGTCGGTACCGGTCGACCTCATTGGCTGGGTAAGTATCCGGCGCAAGCTGATTGGCCTTGAGCGTGCGTCCAAGTTCTTGTTCGGCTACCTGTGCTGATTTTTCTGCTAGCCGGATGTCGACGTCGCGGATCGCTTTCGCGGACGCGGTTTCCAACGCCAGAATGGCTCGTTCGTGATTCAGTTTGGCCTCGTCACATCGAATCTGCACCATAGTTTGGCCGACAGCAATTTGGTCCCCTTCGGTGACCAAGACACTTTGGATAACCCCGGCTACTCCAGCTGCAACGGTAACGGTTTGTGTCGGTTTGAGGATAGAGTTTCGGACCGCGATTGCGTCGGTGTGGCTCTGAGCGAATCCAGTCGTTGTCGCAAGCGAGAAGATGATGAGGGAACCAAGCAGGAGCTTTCGCGACGTTCGTACGGTATCTAAGGTTGGTTTCAATATCATCCAAGGTTCCTCTAAAGCCAAAATCGGCGGCGTACCGCATCCAAGATACTTCTCGTCCACACAAACCAGCGAGGGAATTGCCCACAGGGAATCGACACCGTCGCCGAAGTTCCTAGGCGGGGATTCTCGATCGGCTTATCGAGAGCTATCACAAGATCCAAATGTTGGTTGCCATTTACATCTCGCATAGTATTGCCAAAGTGATTGATCCGTCCCACGCCACGGTCGTTGGTTGCTGAGGCCAAAACAAATTCGATAGCCAGTGATTTCTTCTCGGAAGTCTGAGCTCGCTGAGCCTTAGCGACATAACCCGATTCCCAATCGACGACCGTGGATTCGATTTGCCATTGGCCTTGCAGCGACGCGATACGAAACAGCATGTCACCGCGGCGAACCGGTCGGTTCTCTAGATGACGTTCCACTTCCCAGGCGATGACGGTACCGTCGATGGGGCTTCGCAACTGCAGTCTTTGTTGTTCGCGATCCAGCACTGTCTTTTGTTCGAGCAAGTTTTGACGTCGAGTTTCGAGCTCCTGAATCTCGCCCGCCAGTCGACTCGCTGCTAAATTGGATTGGTCATCCGCTGGTTTGAGTTGATTAAGAGTTAAGTTGAGGCTGTTGCGTTTTTGGTCCACAATCCCAATTTCGGAAGCGACTTGATTGATTTGTAACTGCAACTGGGGTGATTCCATCGTTGCAATGATTTCACCTGAGCGTACCGACTGGCCATCGGCGACATGGATTGTTTTGACATAGCCCTCGGTGGGTGAGAAAACAAAGCGTTGCACCGAAGGTTGCAATGTGCCTTGCGAGTGGATCGTTAATTCGGTGGAGCTGGTAAAGTATGCGGCGCAACCAATGAGACAAACCGCAACGAAGGCGTACTTCAAGAATCGAATGATCAAGTTGCCCGCGGACTTCGATCGGGAGAAAGTTTTCCATGCAATTGCGAGCCATGGCAAGGTCGAGTCGATGCGAGAGGCATTGAGGACGAAGCGATCCTTGTCGAACCATTCCAAAACCAAAACGTTGCTTGTTGCTGCTTTCGCATTGCTAATGGGGTATGGGATTGCAACATCCGATCCAATTTCCGTAGCCCAGTTAGCAAGTTCGTCGGAGGGGTCGCGGCCCGAGTTTGTAGAATGCAGATGCTTTTGTAGTGAGCGTACAAAATTCGAATGTTGGTCGACCACAGGGTGACCGCTTATGGCCAACGTTTTAGAGTTCCGCTTGTTGGAGCCTAAGCTGACTAGTGTCACGCGATCCGCGTCGAGCAAGCAGCGGGCGCCGTCGACAAGCACTTTGTCTGCCCCTTTCGCCGTTTGGCAGGCCAAAATGGCTTCTGCCATCGAACGAACTTCGTGTGATTTCGGATCCACGCGTGCGAAACCATGCTTCAACTGATATCGGTTGGCAATCTCTGCAAAGGCCTCCAGAAGCTCGTACATCGCAGTCAGATTGGCAGGGCGAGACAGTGTAGCGCCACTGGCGGAGCTGAGCAACGGAAGTTGCACGACGACTCCACCGGCGGACCAGTTTGATCCTTGGAGCCCGCAGCCAATCCAAATCGAGTCCTGGACTTCGTCAACCCATCGCAACGGCGGGGCTGTAGCATGTTGGGTTATGAAACTCGTCAATTGTTGGATGGCTTGGCCACCAAACAACGCACTTGTGGCCGCTAGACTGCTCCAGCGCGAAGGTAGTAAGTTAGCGATGATGCAGCAATCCTTGGCCGCCAATGCAAGTTTGAGCTGCCCAAGAAGCTCGGCATAAAATCGTGGAGCGGACGTCTCGGTCTGTGCAAGCCGGTCCAGCGTGTCGAGCATCATGTCAACTCGAGCTAATGCTAGACTCTCGTTCTCTGGATTCACTAAGTTACCCAAGCTTCCTGACCGTTAAAAGCAACGCAAACTACACGGTGTCTGCTTAACCCATTCGATTTAACCAATTCGTTCGTTACAACCCGAATTGCCTGAACGATCGTAGCTATCGATACCGAAGAACACAACCAGCGAAACAAATCAAACGGGGACTTACATCGAAAACAGATGTTTCATGGCTCGACGGCTTAAGAGTATTGCTGGCAAAAGAAAGGCGTGCATGCTGATTGCACTTTCGTTTGCTTGGCCAACCCTGTTGGGCTGCTTCCCAAACCGACAAGCACGGCACTTTTCGGCGCTACCTGTGTCGACAATGGGAGCAGATGAAACGCACCGTTGGGACCAGCTTCATCGGAGCGACCCACCGGTTTCCCCATGCAGTTCCGAGTCCGACACGGGCTGTTCTCCGTTCGACATCGACCTCGCAACGCTTACTTCCGAAACGACGCTCAATCTCTCGCTGGAACAAGCGATTCAGTTGGCTTTGTCCAACTCGAAAATCCTCAGAGATCTGGGTGGAACCGTCTTGCGGTCGCCGCAAGCCTCGTCCAGCACAAACGACCCCGCTTTGGCTTTGACCGACCCGCGTTTTGGCGAGGAGGCGGCATTGGCAGAGTTCGATGCGATCGTCAAATCTTCGGCATTTTTTGAGAATAATGATCGGCAGCTTAATAATCGTTTCTTCGGAAACCAAGGCGTCTTTCAACAGGATTTGCACAACTACCAACTTAGTGTCAGCAAGCGATCTGTCACCGGTAGCACGATGTCGGTCCGGAACTTCACGACGTACGATAGCAACAACCAACTCTCCAACGCCATCGGACGTTCCGCGTTTGATCAAATCGTTGAAACAGAGATTCGTCAGCCGCTGCTGCAAGGAGCTGGAACCGAGTTTAATCGAATTGCGGGTCCTGGCGCAAGGCCGGGGCAAATCAATGGCTTCCTTATTGGTCGCGTTCGTACCGACATCAGTCTTACCGATTTCGAGAAATCCATCCGTGACTTGGTTGCAGATGTTGAGAACGCTTACTGGGATTTGCACTTTGCATTCCGTGACTTAGAGGCCAGAGTCGATGCTCGAGACATTGCTCTTGTTACTGCCAAGAAGCTGGAGGCGCAGACTGCAACACAAGGTGTTGGTGACGCGGCTCAAGCGTTGGAACAGTACTATCGCTTTGAGTCCGATGTTATCGATGCCGTAAATGGCCGTTCAGTGGATGGTACCCGAACGAACAATGGCAGCGCTGGCGGCAGTTTTCGCGGGGCGGGCGGACTGAGAGTGGCCGAGCGAAGACTGCGTTTGATCTTGGGCTTGGCGATTAACGATGGCAAGCTGATTCGGCCAACGGACGATCCCGCACAAGCACCCATCCTCTACGACTGGGCTAGTTCGAGTAGCGAAGCCATTTCACGGCGCGAAGAAATTCGTCGACAAAGATGGGTGATCAAACAACGCGAGCTGGAACTCGTTGCCAATCGTAACTTCCTCAAGCCCCAGTTGGACTTGGTCGGTCGATACCGTTTTCGAGGTTTTGGCAGGGATCTCGTCAACTATGATGACAGTTCCGACGCGGTTTCAAACCTGCTTGGTGGCGATTACCAAGAGTGGCAGGCTGGTTTAGATTACACGCTACCTGTCGGATTTCGCAAGGCGTTTACCGCGGTGCGAAACTCTCAGCTGGCGCTTCATCGCGAAACAGAAGTTTTAAAGGAAC
>JANMNR010000683.1:0-1725 GCA_031368325.1 Pirellula sp. | reverse complement strand
GGTTCGATCTCTGAGTAAATCGGCATGAATCGATAGTAGACCTCCAGCGTTAGCGTCGCCATGGCGGTGCAATACAGTCGGCCGCCAACTTGATTGAAGTGGCTTCGACCAAAGTACCAACTCCCTTTTTCATGGCCTTCGTTGGCCTGTTCCCTTACGAGATAGTCACGATTGGTCACATTCCACTCCGACCATTTCTCGTACTTCATGTGAAATAGGAGCTGTGTTGCGTAGTAGTTGTAGTAGATACCATCAATGGACGGTCCAAGGTCCGAGATGTACTTTGTCCCTCTGAGTATTCGCGGATCCGTGCGTGACCAACCTCGATACAAACGCAACATCAAACCGATCGCAGTTGTACAAGGTTCTCGTTGCGTGGAACGGTAGCCATAGTAAGCACCACTGTCGCTTTGTTGGCTATCCAGAAATTTATCCATGCGATGAATGACTTCGGCGCGAATCGGAAGACCAATCTTCCTTGCGCTTTTCAAGGCCATCATCTGCCAGCCTACGATGGATAGATCTCCCGACGAACTGGGGCGATAGCCCCACGAGCCGTCTGCATGCTGCGACCGTTGAATGAAATCGATTCCCGCCTCGCACGGCGTTCTAAGGATCGAGTCACCGGTCATTTCGTAGGCCTCACACATGGCTAAGACCGCGATACCATGTTCGTACATTTCGTATTGGGCTTTGTCGTCCAGAAAGCGACCATACGGTCTGAAGTCGCGTGCGTTAGGAGCGGACGACTTGATTGCGTTTGTGAGGTAATTAATAGCTTTGTACACCACGTCACGGTAGTCACCTTGCTTATGCGTGTGCCCCGCACCTAGAAAACAAAGTAGAGCCAAACCAGTTGCGGCAATCCTCTTCGGCGATCCAATTTCAACGGTTCCGTGCCTGCACTGACCATTGCATGGCTTGTCCGTCATCTCCGTGCTCCAAGATCCATCGACAGCCTGATGCGCTGCAAACCAGACTAAAGCGGCATCGACGGCAGCCTCGCTTTCCTTGCTCGCACCGTTTTGCATGGCCAATCGATTGCGTTGCCCCGGCGAACGCCCTTCTAACGAGCTCGAGGCGAAAAGCGATGACGCAATGGAGGCATTCGACTTAGCCGAAACGCCAATATGGGAAATCTGTTCTGATGGCACCCAGGATTTGGGTGACCAGTCGATTGTAGAAACCGACGAAGTGACATCCACAAGGGATGGATTCGGATTAGGAACGGACAAGTCACCCAACTCCACCTTCTCCTTGGCATTGGAATCTAAAGTGTCGGCTCCCGGCGAAGTCGATTCAAAGGAAATGGGATCGAGCGACTCGATAGACGCCGACGGTTCGTAATTGAGAAGCAACAGTGGCCTAAGTCCGGCATCGAAACGCGTTGTTATCAAGGCCAATATAAGGACGAGCATAACATGAAATAGGAGACTCGTGAGAAACGAAACCGACTCGTCTGGCACGCGAGTTTTCAGTTCAGGCAGCCAATGAACGATGCGTCGTCGTTTTTGGCGAATGATCTTGGGCTGTTCAAACGGGATTCGCGTCCTCGTTTGAACAGGTGGAGCAATGGCTGACATGTCGACCCCTTCCCGCAATGGTAAACGGTTGCCCTCAGCCGTTTCTGGACAGCGTTAGTTCGCTGAGGAAAGCTGCAAAAATCTTGATTCCTTCGTTCGGGGAACGAAGGAAGATAATGGCTCGCCGGCCCGCCGCAAGGGA
>JANMNR010000666.1:0-7926 GCA_031368325.1 Pirellula sp. | reverse complement strand
TTGACTCAGGATCGATGGGCTCGAAAAGAAGTTCAAAGCTGGGTTAAATCAAAATGTTAGACATCCTCTCCGCACCCTGTTTTTCCTTACCGATCTCGACCCTCGCAGACATTTCGGGTTCAACGGTGGAATGGTTTGGTGCTATGACGCCGATGTTCGCATCGGAGCCAAACGTGGTCCAGCAATGGGTGACGCACTTTTACAACATTCTGTTGGTCGCGTTAGGACTTGGTTTCGTGATCTTTGTGCACGAACTTGGGCATTTCCTCGCAGCCAAATCCTTTGGCGTAAAATGTGAGAAGTTCTACATTGGTTTTGACGTTCCGATCAAAATTGGTCCAATTCGATTGCCATCGAAACTGATTCACTTTAAGTGGGGAGAGACCGAATATGGAATCGGGGCCATACCGCTTGGCGGCTATGTGAAAATGCTTGGCCAAGATGACGATCCCCGTCGGGCTGAAGAAGAACTACAGCGAATTAGGAAAGAGAACCCAAACGCGGCGGCGGACGACCCGGATCATGTTCAGTTAGACCCTCGTTCCTTTCCGGCCAAGAGCGTTGGTGCGAGGATGGTGATTATTAGCGCTGGCGTGATCATGAATTTGATCTTCGGAGTTTTGATGGCTGCGTGGGCTTTTCATGCGGGCGTGCCCTATGATCCGGCGGTGATTGGAGAAGTAATCCCGGGCGATCCCGCGTGGAAAAACTGTGTCTCAGCGGGAGACAAAGTTGTTCGTGTAGATAAACAGCCAAGCTGGTGGTTTCCAGAGAGTCTTCTCAATTGGGCCGGCTTGGACAAAGACAAAGACCAGGGGCTCTCCTTTCGCGACATGATGATGACCGTTATTTTTCACGGACTCCGAGACTCCAAAGAAGAAGTCGAATTGGAAATAGAACGAGATGGGGCGATGCTGCAAAAGAAATTTGCAGGCACAACAGTTCATTCCGATCCGAAAGTCATTAAGCGGTTAACTCTAGGTCTCGGCAGCGCTTCGCTGGCTGTCGTCAGTAAAGAGCCGCCGGTAGGAAAACAGGTTTTGCTGGGTTTCAGTGATCCATCCAACATGATTCCGAAATTCGAAAAATCGGATGTTATTGTTGGTGTTAATGGGGGGCTGCTCCCAATTTCTGAGCACAACGCAAGTCCGATGGAGTTTGCTTTAAACAAACAGATGCACCCGAGGGTCAACGAGACGCTTACCGTTCAGGTCAAGCGGAATGACAAGACCGTGGATGTCCAGTGGCCACCCATTCCAATGAAGAGCTTCGGAATTCGCTTTCAACCGGGGCCCGTTGTGGCTGTCCAAGCAGACTCGCCCGCTGCCTTCGCGGGAATTGTTGAGGGGGATAAATTGTTAGAGTTGAATGGTCAGGCTATTGTGGATGCTCTAACTCTGCCCTTGAGTATCGCATTGCTCCACGGCAAATCCGCGTCGTTGACGTTGGAGAGAGCAGATAAAACTCAAATCAAATTGGATTGGCAAGTCCCTGAGAACTTTATCTTAAGCAGTGGAGAGGGCACGCTCGGGCCCACTGGATTTGAATTGCCCGGAACTGGAATCGTCTACTCGCCGACGAACACTGTCGCCTCGGTCGAGTCAACGTCGCTCGCCGCCAAAAGCGGAATTGCGGCGGGAGACGTGATCAAACAGTTTAGGTTTGATGCTAGCAACGAAATTGAAAAAGAGTATTTGTCAAAGGTCTTGGCCTCTGGCGCCAAAGAGTTGACGAAAGAAACTCAGGTGGATAAAAGCCACAATATCCAGTATTTCCATAACCTGGTACAGCTCTTTCGTGTCGGCATGCCTGTTGAAATTGGCTACGAACGCGAAGGTAAAGTCGCAAAGACTCAAGCGGACATTCATGCTGAATCCGATTGGTATTGGCCGGAACGAGGAGTCAGCTTCACGCCTCTCCAGTTTGAGCACAAGGCAACAACCGTAGCAGGATCGTTGGTTTTGGGGATGGGCGAAATACTCCGAAGGATGGGTAACGTTTTAGATTTTCTTGGGCTACTGGCTCAGGGGAAAATGCCTTTCAAGGTGGTGGGTGGGCCAGGAATGATCGCCGTCGAAGCGACCGACGCAGCCTCGAAAGGAATCTCACCGCTCTTGATGTTCCTAACGATGCTGAGTGCGAATTTGGCGATCATAAACTTTCTGCCCATCCCTGCGTTGGATGGTGGACACATGATGTTCTTAACTGCCGAGGCATTTTTGGGTAAGCCGGTGAACGAGGCCTGGCAGATGCGGCTGACAATGGCGGGAGTGCTCGGCCTGCTGTGTCTGATGGCAGCGGTGATCATTAATGATACGCTCAACCTGACTCGGATGTTTGGTGGGTGATCGCGTCATCATGGGCAGGCGCGACGGTATGCGCCTCAATCATGGAACAATCAAAACAAACCCTACAACTGCAAATTCGAATATCAGAGTCCGGATCTATCACCCAGATTCTGATTTGCCAATCCAAGAGCATGGCCTACCTTTGAGTTGGCTTGATGGAAGCAGCTTCGCTTTCCGCCAAAGTTCGTCAACTCCAAGGGAAGATAGCGAAATGAGCTCTGCTGCATCTCTCAATACTTCGGAACATGTCACAGATGTTCCTTTCGTCGACCGACGCCAAAAGCCTGGTACAGGGGAACGCGGCGAGAGGCGTCAATTCGGAAACTCTTATCACAATCTAAGCTCTGAAGGTCAACAACTGGCTGAGGCTATCGACGCTTACAAAGTCGACCACCACCGCCGATACATTACAACAGACGAGTTGCTCAGTGTTCTCGGCCGATTGGGCTACAAGCAAACACTACCGCCCGAGGCTTGAATCCAGACGGCTCTTGAGTTCTTGTAGGGTCTTTTCCCAGACCTCAGCAGCCAGTTCGAAATCGACGTCCGCCCAACGATTTCCCTGGATTTGCAGCCTCGACTGCACTTTGGCGTTTGGCCAAATTGGAAACTGAGCGCTGTTTCCCATCGAAAGTCTGCCTTCAACCTTCTCACTGACCAAGTAATCCGCCAACGAGGCGGCAGCGGTTGGGTGCGGGGCTTTCTGCAAGACACAAACCGTATTCGGAATGAACAGAGTACCAAAGCCTTTGGAATGCTGATCTGGAAACACAATCTCGACTGGATTGCCCGATTCCTGTTCGATAACTGCATCGTCGGTATCTGTAAGCCCCCAGTCTAACTCGCCGCTGCTAACGGCCAACGCAACTTGCTTGTTGCCTGCCAAAACCACCGAGTGCTTCATCCACTCGGTTGACCATTTTTCCCAGTCCAAAGATTGATCGGCTGCAAAGAAAGGTTGTTCACCATTGGCAATCCCCACGATCTGCTTTGCGTGTGACGAAAGGACCGCCATATGCGTGGCTGTTGTACCGTAGATTGGATAGGCAAGTCCACATCGGTGATGCCACTTTGCATCGGCTAGCTCCAAAACGCTCTTTGGCCAAGACTCAGGATTCGGCAGCTTATTCTTGTTGACGAGCAGAACCCGCGCTCGCGCAGCAAATCCGATCCATGAGCCGTCCTTAGCCTTAAACGCTCTTGGCCATGAATCAGGCACTTTCCAGCGGCGGCTGGCTAGTAGCCCTTGGTTTTGCAAACGAATCGTATGGATAATCTCGTTGTTCCAGAAAACATCGCATTTGGGTCGCTCTCGCTCTCGTTCGATGCGTGTTACCAGCCCTAGTGTCTTCGAGGCCTCAATGTCAAATTGTCGCGAGATTTCGGTCCCGGAATTGGACCGCTCAAACGCATCCAGGATTGGCGTAGCGTATTCTCGGTCGCTAGCAGAATAAAGTACCACGCTCTTTTCTTTTTGCGGAACACATCCCAAACTCAGGAGCGTTAATAAGCCAAGCATCAAGAAATTAGGCTGAAATGAAAACCGTCGTTTTCCAGCATTAAGATTGATATCACCCGCAGAGGTGGTTCCGACGAGAAGGAATTGTAAGGTCACAGTGGCAATTTCCTGGAGAAATCTTTGCGAGCGAATCGCCATCGACCTAAGTTAATTTGTCGGTCGCAGCCTTTGACATGTGGCGCGGCCGGCATCTCCCTTCCCCCGTGGCGAGGTTGGCTCTCGTTGAGCCAACCTCGCCATTTTTGTTTGTGTACGGCAATTATACAATCTCATTCGGACAAATCATAAAGCGAAATAGGGCGTCCGTGCCCAATACATAAACTGTTTGCGGTCGCTTTCGAAAAATGCACGCAAACAACTTTGCATCCTGCATCCAGTGCAAGATATTTCGATTCATGTTCGACGAACTTACGATTCGCCGAATGGAATTGGTATCAAACGAAAAGCGGCCCAGCGTTTTAAGCTGCAGCCAATTGGATTTGGCCGTTCTTGGCCATTACGCCTTCGATGAACTCCTCGAAAATGCGAATGTCTAACGCGCTCGCGGCGGGGGATTCAGGATGAAATTGGCATCCGACAACGAACCAATCGTCACTATTGCTCTCAATGCCTTCGATCACGCCATCTTGGCAACGAGCTGTCACGCGAAAACAGTCCGCTAGTCGATCGATAGCCATGTGGTGTCGGCTGTTCACGCGAATTTCACCTTCGCCGTAGACGCGGCCAAGAATCGAATTCGACTCAACCACCAGGGAATGGCGATGATTCGGATCGTGTGGATCTTTGTGTGGGATGGCCGATGGCATATCGATCGGCAAGTGATAGAAGAGATTCCCACCTTGTATAACATTGATGAGCTGAAGCCCAACGCCTACTGCCATCAAACTCATTTGTCGATTTGCGATTTCTTGTGCCAGTCGTCGATCAAACTCTTCACGTCTCGCTTCCATGGGGCGTACAGAGCTGTGTAGCATGTATCCATCATTACGTGGATCCAAATCACCACCACCGACTAAAAAGAATCCATCAAGCCTGTCAAGCAGTTGTTCAAGACTAGCGTGATCTGTTGTGGGTGGCACCAAAATCGGTATACCTCCCGCATTTGCAATGGAATCAAAGTATCCTGCGGCTAAATAGCAATATGCAGGTGTACCTTGATTGGTGGCGCGGAAATCGCAATTCAAACCAATGAGCGGCCGTTGGTTCATTCGATAGGATCCTCCTAAATGAAAAGTGACGTGTCGCAAATGACTGGGTTAGGCCTTTGCCAAAGAAGGGCAGTGTAAACGGTGCCTACTTGAACTCGCACACGACTCAGACAAGGTCTGCACTGGAATCCATCCAGTACAATCTCTTTTTCGAATCGGGGAAGAGGACCAACAACACGTCAAAGTGTTTGTGAGCCTCAAACGAATCGTTCGTTTGCATCTCGCCTGGGTACTCGACTCCTTAAGCTAGTTTCCGATCCCTTGTTTCCGCTGAGCAGTCACGGTTACTAGCCAGCGGTGAGATGCGAGAAAGTTAGCCGCACTCAGAATGAATTGCAAACGATATACTACATTTAGTAGACCTGGCAAATGCTAGCACGAAACTGTGTGCAAGCATTCTTGCTTGTCGAATGAAGCAATTTGCGAAGCAGCTTGCGAAGTTTGAAATACCCAATCCGGTCATTTGCCATTCCTCCTGCGATGCCGATTGCATTGAAAGTCGCCAAAACGACTTCGTCGGATTTGCTTCCGCTGCTGTCTTGCAGATTTATTCGGATGCGACTTACCGGCGAATAGAAATATCGCATTTGGGCAACGCTGCCTTGAGCATTGCTTCAGCCTCTTCATTCCCTTTCCTACACGAGAGACTCTTCAGTCGAGAAAGAGTTTCAATCTTCCGGATTCCGGTCGCCGTCAGTGCCACTTGACCAACGATTAGCGTTTCTAAGTCATGAAACTCAGCGATTGTTTCAGCCCCGTTGTCTTCTAAGACTTTGCCATAATCCAGCACCTTGATGCCGGGGTACTTTTCGAGAATGGTCTCGATGGTGATTCCCACCTTGATCGCTTGGCCGCTGGAAAAAGCGATAACGGCAATCTGAGGCATTCCTTTCGAGTCGAAGACTATCTCGGATTGGGACTCGCCTTTACTGCGATGCTTGTCATGGTCCTCTTGATTCAGAAAGCTCAAACGCTTGAAGTAGGGTGGCTTGTTCGTTGATTGGAACTCGCGCACAGGTGCCTCGACTGCATGTATATCCGGCCAAGGTGTCGATTTGGATAGTTGTTCGACGACAGACTTGTCCATTCTTGTCGAGATGAAACGGATAGCGGCATCGCCCATGCAAAACTGGGCGCCGTCGGACCATCCACCATATCCGCCATGCTGATCGTTCAACGGCCAGGTGAGCGGACGCCAATTGAATGGATAGCCAAACGGCTGGTATTTGCCAGAGACCTCCCCCGCAAACCAAGTGTTTGAAAGTCCCGCGTCGATCTCCGAAAATCTTACTTTGCTATCGCGATGTAGCGCCGAGGGATTTGCTAAATAGTGCGCCAGGCCAAATCCTTCCTCGGTAAAGAGCACTTCGACATTCGGTCGTTCCCAATGCCACATTCGAATAGAAAACTTGTAGGCGTTGCTAGGGTGATCCCAAGCATAATCCATGTAAATGCTCGAATACCAAGAGTTGGCTTCCATGTAAGGCTCTATGCGAGTCATCCATCCATGCTTCGCATCAAGGTCACATCCCGCTGGAAGTCGTCTGAAAGCTCCCTCGAAGTTGTGCAGGCCAAGTCCAATTTGTTTCAGTGTGTTCGCGGACGTCATCTTTCGAGCTTCAATCTGGGCTCGTTGAATGGCCATCACGGCCAAAGCCAACAACAGGGATAAAGACACGATTGCAACAATGAGACCTTTACGGTTTTCGATTTGCATGTTTGGGTCCTCTAGACTCGCTTCGTGTTGGGTATCGAGTTATTCGCGTCGGTGTCGAACACGGAACACTCTACAAAAATGGTACCGTGCCGCACGAATTCCATCCGGAAGGGATAGCAAGATACTAGCCGGGGGGGGCGCCGCAATGCGGCGCACCCCCGGATACTCAGCGATGCGCGAACGACCCTGAAAAGTTCGAAGATTCTTCGATCCCTTCATGATCGACGCTCCTTCGCCAATTGTTTCCGGTGGTATCGCTCCGCTCAACCACCGGCTAATGTCTTGGTATCCTTTCAGGATGAAAAAATGCGACCTGTACGATTGAAATCGCAGGTGAGGTTTTTTGGACGCTTCTCGCTGATCTCCACCAACTTCACCCTCCCAACGAAGCCCCGACACATCGCAATAGTCAGAAAAGTGGGGGCAGAAAAATCGAGAACACAATTTTTCTGTCCCCATTTTTCTGCCTCTCGCCGTCTGGTAAAAGTATGTGCAGAAACGCAGCCAAGAGGCATAGGACAAGGCTCACGACCATTTATCGTCAATTCAATTGTACAGGTCGAAATTATTGGTTTCGGAAAGGGGAGTCTATTGATGTACGATCTGTCCTTGACCGAATAAGCACCATTCCAACAAGTAGGATCAACAACCCAATCACCAATCGCGTCATTGACTTGGAGACTCCGTTCACACTTAGAACTGCGTCGCCTCTAGGGGTCGTAAAGAAGTACTCTTTTCCGCGCGCTGGAAGCGTTATCGCCAAACTGTTCATGTAAAAATGTTCAGCTGCCTGCTGTGTTTCTTGAGGGGCTGTCACGACCAGCGAAAGGTTTTCACGAAACTCCTGGCTAGTAGACGAACCCCCTGCTCGCTGCCACCCATTGGGCAAAGCATCGTACCCCTCGTTACTTCTTCCGGAGTTGTCAGGGGCACCGAAAGCTGGCGTCACTCCGAAATTATTGCGAACTTGGTTGTCAGAAAACGTCGGTGCGGTTTGTCCTCCAGGCATCCCAGTTCCTCCACTGCCCATTCCGCCAAGGCCCACTTCACCTCCCCGCTGAGCGGTGCTCGCGCCCCCATCCGTACCCATGCCCATTCCAATGGTAGGCCCCATGCCGCCTCCCATTCCTCCGC
>JANMNR010000662.1:0-6296 GCA_031368325.1 Pirellula sp. | reverse complement strand
ATTCCCAATTTGGCAAAGTTCGCGCTGGATTGATGTGACCTCGTGAATGCATTTGTATCAGCGACCACCATGGGGTGCCCTGCTGCGAGTTGCTGCCTTTCGTCGTTCGTGGCGAATTCTGACATTTGATAAACTCCGTTCAGGCATTCCGAACCATCGGAACAGAAATCGGAGACCACCTTAGCATTGACTGCCTGCTCATCGATCTCAGTTAACGCGAAATGTGAAAGGTTTAGAAACTCGGAGATCATCTGGCTTGACGCGGCGATGATGTCCTCTGCCAGAGTCAAGTTCGCTAACGTAGCTTGCATTTCAGCCATGAATTCCAACGAGAACTCCCGAGTCTTTCGCTCGGTTATGTCCACTACGACACTCAGCATCGAAACAGCCTTTCCGTCTTGGTCACGTCGAACCGTTCCACGAAAATGCGACCAGACAACGGCTTGGTTGTCGCCACGAAGGATGCGAAATTCGACTTCGTGATTATTGCATTTGCCGATTTTTAATGACTCGATCAACAGTTCCCAATGCGGTCGATCGTCGGGATGAACGACTTTCAAAATTCCAGCTGGAGTAAGTTCCAACGATTCCTTTGTGAAACCAAACATTTCGTAGAGATGCGATGACCATTTGATACAATTCGCTTTGATATCCCACTCCCAAATCCCCATCCGCCCCGTTTCTAAAGCTAGATCAAGCTCCGATATTCCCTGGTTGACCGCTACTTCAGTCTTCTCTCCCTCGCCTATATGGGCATCGGTTCCGGTTAAACGTGTTGTAGCCCCAGTACTGTTTTGGCTTGGTGCTAGGTAGATGCGATTGTCAATGTTGTTTTTCATGAGCCCTATCAGCCTTGCGGAGCAGTCAACGACAAATCGTGAACAGCGATAATCGTTCCATATTCCGCTTTTGCATTGCCTGATCAGCAAGATTAATCTGCAAATCCATTTTTGATCGATGATCGATCAACGGAATCAGAGAGCCATTTGGCCCGATTGTTGCTATAAGTAGTCAGAATCATAGAACACATTAAGTGACGAAAGCTCTGGAATGACATTTTGTATCGGTATGAGAATTCGCCAGGGGCTGATCGCCCTAGGCGATACGCGAATCGTGAAAGGGGAAGAGCATGTTATCAAGTCGAAGCTTTCTTTCTCGACCAATGGCCGGAATCACTGGTGGCTAATGACCTCAGGTCTTCGATCTATCCGAGACAAAGCCGTACTCTACTTCGAGCAGGCCGCTGACAAAGAGAATCACGGGCACCGAAATCTTTTCAGCTTAGCCAACAGTTTTGGTGAACAACTTCGGCGGGTTCGATCCGAGGACGGCAGTTCGCTGGCCAGCAGCAACTATTCCTTTAATCTCCATGCGATCCTTGGCGGACAATTGGAAAATGACGTGTCGCCGATGATGTTCTACATCTACCCAGAAGGGAATTGGATCGATTCGAGCGAAGACTCCCCCTATTTTATCATCGGCCGGACCCATTACGCGAAACCGATCCTCGACCGACTTTTAAACTACGAAACTCCGATGCGAAGCGCGCTCGCACTTGCTTATCTTGCGTTCGATGCAACCAGAACCAGCGTGACCGACGTCGATTTCCCAATCGATCTCCTCGTTTTAGACTCCATAGCAGGAACGTTATCTTCGCATCGTTTTCAAAAGCAAGACCTGAGCCCTATTTCTGAATGGTGGAATCAAGAACTCGCGTGTACGGTCGCCAAATTCCCGAAACAGCCATTCGACATACTTTTTAAAACAAGCAGTTAGAATGGTCGAAAATCAGCTAGACTGGTCGTTGACCATACGCGCCTCAATTTGACAGAATTGCTCTCGGGCTACTCTTCCGAAGAAAAAATGGATTCAAAGTGCAGTCACGTAGGAATTCCGTACGCGTTAAAATTGAAACCGTTGTCACGATCGCAGAAGAGCACCGAGCATGATTGAGGACCGATTACCCCTTGTTAGGGTAAAGGAAGTTCCCCTTGAGAAGAGAGCGGCAATAGCGTTATCAACTCGGCACCAAAAACTTAGGGACTGGATCGCGTTGGTAACGGTCATCCTGGTGTTGATTGCAAGCGGGTTTGCTAGCTCCGTTTACACACAACGACTTAGAGCTCATACGGACTTGGTAGAGCGATCGCACAGGCTGCTTGGTGTGCTCAACCATATCGAAAGCCAGGTCCATGCAGTGGAATCCGGACAACGCGGTTTTTTGATTTCGGGGGCAGAAAAAGACCTCGAGAGCTTCCGAAACGCTTCCAAGCTTGTTTCGTCGCTCATGAAGGAGCTGCGGGGGCAGACTCTCGAGACTCCATTCAAAAGCGCGCAAGCATCGCTTTTGCAGACCCAGATCGATCAATTGATGCTGGAACTCGAATCGGGCATAGACATTCGACGTAGACTTGGATTCGAGGCAGCCAAAACCACTGTCGCAGGAGACACTAGAACGAACCCCATGGATTCAATACATGAATCCATCAACAAGATTCTCGCGATTGAGGGGCAAGTGATGGCTCAGCGTGAGCTGACATCTGCCTCAACCTATTACACCTCTCTAGTGGTCGGTTTGATCTCATCCATCGCAGGACTGTCGCTCGTTATCAGTATTATTTTCTTGTTGCAGCACACCCGTCGCCGAGCTCAACAGGCAGCAGAATACATTCGCGCGGAACATGACCGTTTACAAGCGAGTTTAGATCGAATCAGGCGATTGGAATCTGCCAATCTACAACTGGATCAATATATGAGGTCATTCGTTGAGCAAGTGAAAGACTATGCGATCTTTGCCATGGATGAGAATTGTCGCGCAACCACCTGGAACAATGGTGTTCTTCAAGTGCTCGGATTTGAAGAACTTGAGTTTATCGGTCAGGACATTCGTCAACTCATTTTTGTTCCCGAAGCAATCGAACTCGGAATCCCAGTTGTGGAGTTTGATACGGCTGCAAAGTTGGGCAGCGCGAGTGATGATCGTTGGATGATGCGAAAAGGTGGGCAGCGATTTTGGGCTTCTGGGATTACCAGCGCTGTAAAAGACGAACGTGGTACCGTAATCGGGTATAGCAAAGTAATGCGAGACCTTACCGATAAAAAGCGTGACGAAGATGAACTTGCAGAGCTGGCGACCAACTACTCCGAAGCGAATCGTCGTATGAGTGAGTTCATGGCCACCCTCGCACACGAAATACGCAATCCACTCGCACCTATACGCAATGCGTTGGATCTGATGGGCATGTCGTCTTTGCGTCAGGAAGACGAGGAACTCCGAATATTGATGGATCGCCAAGTCATTCAGCTAATACGCTTGATCGATGATCTACTAGATATATCTCGCATTGGCAGAGGGAAAATTGCATTGAAGCGACAGGTTGTGGACTTGAGGACCGTGATCCAATCGGCTATCGAAGCTTCATGCATGTTTATTCAGGAAAAGGGGCAGGAATTGCAAATTGAACTCTGCCAGGACGAAGTATGGGTCAACATCGATTCGGCTAGGATCACGCAAGTCGTATGCAACTTACTCAACAATGCTTCTCGATACAGCGATGCAGGAAGCATCATCAAACTAACACTGCGCATCGATGCGGACATGGGCGAAAGTGGATGTACGACGATGAAGGTTGAGGACAACGGGATTGGCATCTCGCGAGATCGACTCCACGAGATCTTTCAAATGTTCGCACAAGTTGACGACTCGCTTGGAAGGGGAGAAGCAGGGTTAGGAATCGGATTGACGCTTGTTAAGACGCTCGTCGAACTTCATCGCGGAACCGTGGTGGCAGAGAGCGAAGGCATTGAAAAAGGCAGTGTATTTACCGTTTGCCTTCCACTTGCGAACCCAAACACCGAGATCCCAGTCGAAGATGTGGGCAATTCTACGAAAGAATGGCCAGTTTACGATCGCTGCTATCAGGTACTGGTCGTAGAGGACTTGCGTGCACTACGCATGATAATGGCGAAGTTACTGGAGAAATTAGGCCATCGGGTTCAGGTTGCTGAAAATGGCTTGGAAGCCCTAGAATCGATGACCAATGTGACGCCTGAAATCATCTTCTCCGACATTTCGATGCCTGGCATGACAGGATACGACTTAGCGAGGAAGATAAGGAGTCTTCCGAATCTTAAAGATGTCTATTTGGTAGCCATGTCGGGCTATGGACAATTATCAGATCGAAAACTGTCGGAAGCCAGTGGTTTCAATGAGCATATGGTGAAACCCGTAGATATTTCTAAGCTGCGGGACTTCTTTGATCGCATGACCCACAATCCACACTTTGAAGCAAAGAAATCGACGTAAGTCTAGATGCTTCCAGTTGATTTGGACATTCTCTCATTGCTAGACACAGATCTTCTTCGCCCAGAAAACGATCGAATTAATCACGGTTGGCATACGCTGTGCTGAACAGGTTGATCAGGCCAGTCTATCGATCATCGCGAATCAGCTAAGGGAGCAGTCACTTGATTCAAATAAACGTCGGTTGTGAACTCGAATACACCATCAACAACTCGACTACCTTCCTTTTTCAAATCAACGTTTCCCAAACAGATCGTCAAAGGACGGTTGCAGAGAGCTTGTCGATCAATAGTCCAAACGTGTTGGACGCGTTGACTCTGGGGCCTCAGCAGAATCGAGCTCAGCGGTGTTTCGTCGCATCGGGGAACCTCATAGTCTATTACCAAGCGACCGTGGAAATCCAAGCGGAAGTGGATTTCTCAAACGAGCTTTTCGAACAAAAGTATATCGAGTTACCTGCCGATACGTTGACCTATTTGAATCCAAGTCGGTACTGCGAATCCGACCTGTTAGGAAACTTTGCCCAGAAAGAGTTTGGGAAGTCGCAGCACGGATTGGTACGAGTACAGTCTATTTGCGACTGGGTTTTCAACAACATTGCATATGTCTCTGGTTCAACCGACTCCCAGACAACAGCGCAAGACGTATTTATTCAAAGGCAAGGCGTCTGTCGCGATTACGCACACTTATCCATCGCATTGTGCCGCGCGATCGGCATTCCAGCTCGTTATGTTTGTGGGTACGCGGTGAATCTTCAACCGCCCGACTTCCATGGCTTTTTCGAGGTTTTCCTGGGCCATAGTTGGTACTTGTTTGATGCGACTCGCATGGCTCCAGTGGGCGGCTTTGTTCGGATCGCCACGGGACACGATGCTGCGGATGTCCCATTTGCAACCTTCATCGGCTCGGCCCAGTTGACGTCCAAGAATGTGTGGGCGAACTGGCCGCAAGGCACCGTCGCACCTGCGCCTCTTCCCGATCAAGCTGCGATATCGACAGTTTAGACACCAAAACGGTTTTCCAGGCTTGGTGTTTATTGATCACCAATTCATAAGATTGTTACGGCTGGAACACTTCGTTTCAGCTTGCCTCGCTTAAAGGATGTAAAGATGTCGGTTGAGAATCGGTTGGGGTTTTGGAAGTGCGAAACGGGTATGGCCTTTCGCGTTTGGGCACCCAATGCGGATGGCGTTTCTGTGGTCGGAGATTTTAATGACTGGAATTGGAACAAGAACGAACTCATACGAGATGAACTCGGATGCTGGTTCACCGAAGTACCAGGAGCCAAGTATGGAGAGGCATATAGGTTCGAAATTAGCCATGGCTCAGAGAGATTCACTCGCGTGGATCCCTATGCAAAAGCGGTGACCAATTCGGTTGGCAACGGACTTCTGGTGGATCTTCAATTCGATTGGGGAGATGATTCTTACCAATTACCACCGAGAAACGAGATGGTCATTTATGAAATGCACATCGGTACGTTCCATGTGAAAGAAACAGGTCGACCATCTACATTTGATGAAGCAATCGAAAAGTTAGACCACCTTGTCCGCCTAGGAATCAATGTGGTCGAAGTGATGCCATGTGCAGAGTTTGCTGGCGATCTATCCTGGGGTTACAACCCGGCGCACTTGTTTGCAATAGAGGAAACGTATGGTGGTCCACTAGCGCTCAAACGCTTTGTTCAAGCGTGCCACGCCAAAGGAATCGGAGTATTGCTTGACGTAGTTTACAACCATTTTGGGCCAAGCGACTTATCGCTTTGGCAGTTTGACGGATGGTCCGAGAACGGAAAGGGTGGAATTTACTTTTACAATGATTGGAAGAGCGCGACGCCTTGGGGAGAAACGCGTCCAGACTACGGGCGGCAGGAAGTTCGGCGGTTCATCGTGGATAACGCTAGGTTCTGGCTGGAGGAATTTCGAATCGACGGGCTTCGACTCGACATGACCCTCTATATTCGCCACGTCAGCGGCAACGGTGAGCCGGGAGC
>JANMNR010000643.1:0-4370 GCA_031368325.1 Pirellula sp. | reverse complement strand
CAGTTTTTGTCGCCCAAAACTCAGGTCGTGAAAATTCTCTCCGGCTTTTGGCTGCTCACTACCGTATCGGCGGCGTTTATTGTCATGGGTGCGGTGGGGTTTTGGTATCGAGTTCTTAAAGTGGCCACCAGCGACGAGCATCGTGAGATCATCGCAAAGCATGGACTGGTCTCTCGCCCAAATAGACCGCATACCAAGATAACTTTGCCGCCAATGGTACCCCTCTTAACGCCGTTTACGGACAGTCCCGGCGCGAAACTTGCGTACCGACTTCCCGGCGAATGGCCAGGCACGGGCGCACTGATTTCCATTGGTTTGTTTGCCATGGCTTGGAATGCCATGATTGCTGTCTTTTGCGTATTCGCGGTCGGAGGATTTCTCCAAGGCAAAGTACAGTACGGACTCTTGATCCTGCTAGTGCCGGGAGTCTATGTGGGGCTCAGGGCAGGCCAGCTGTTTTTTCGATCCTACATTCGAGAGATTGGCATCGGATCTACCACTGTTGAAATTGAAGACTTGCCGTTGGTGCCTGGCAGAACTTACAAGCTACTGCTGGTTCAGTACGGTAGACTTGTGATCAAGAAACTATCAATTCGACTAGTATGCGAAGAGGAAAGCACTTATCATTTTGGAACGGACGTTAGAACGGAGAGGGCAGTGGTTCGGCTCCAGCAAATCATGGAACAGGGGCGTTGTCGAATCGATTGGGGACGTCCACTGGAATTGGAGAGTCAGTTTCCCATTCCCCCCGATGCAATGCATTCCTTTCAGAGTTTACACAATGCAATTCACTGGAAAATTATTGTTGAAGGAGAGGCGAATCGATGGCCATCGTACTCCCGAAGTTTTCCCGTAATCGTGTACCCACTCGTTCGCAACAAGCAGATCAATCCGCAATCATGATCCGATTGCTTGGGCTACAACCGACCTACATGTCGCACGATGTTCTCGAGTTCGAATATCGAATTTCGAACATTCATCAAAGCACGATTGCTGCTCTCGAGGTTTCCGTTGTGTGGTTGACCGAGGGCAAAGGAACGGAGGACTTGGGAGTTCATTTCTTTCAGCGCCTTACCGGTAACTCACTGGCAGCGTCCGACTGGTCACTTCCACAAAAAGTGCAGGTGCCACTCCCGGACTCACCGCTTTCCTACGAGGGAAGGTTGTTAAAGATCTCCTGGTGCGTTCGAGTTCGGTTCTATCTAAACGATGGCACGGAACTAGTCGCTCAGCAACCGTTCTATCTAGGAACAGTGACTCGCGAAGTCTAGTAGCAACTCGACGCGCCCGCGATGGATCAACGTCTCTTTAGCGATAACCTTTCGGGTTTGACACTTGCCGGCTTAGCCTTATGCAAGCATCGTTGCCATATCGGTAACGTAAAACTGCTTCAGCAACTCGTAGACGTTGGGGTGATACTCTGCCAACTCAGTCGGTCGTTGAAAGTAGTACTCGCTCGCAACGGCAAAGAACTCACTTTCTTGGGTTAGGCCATAGTCGTTAATCAAGATCGAATAGCCGCGGCTGACCAAGTCCTGGGCTGCCCGATATTCTGCCTTCATCGCCTTTAACCAACTCGCCTCGTCAATGTTGCCGGGTAGCGGAGGTAACCCGTCTGCCGATGGGCCGTTGATCATGTCCAGTTGGTGTGAAAACTCGTGGATAACAAGATGGTGGCCATCATTCGCTCCGATCGAAGCCGATTGAATGTCGTGCCAGTTCAAGACGATCGGCCCACGGTAAATCGTCTCGCCTGCTCGGTAGAATTCGCCAGCCAATTCAGCCCCGTTGGTGAGGTTTGAGATGCTTGGCGCAATCCTCGCCTTGTAGGCTTGTGGATGAATAAGAATCGTCGCAGTCTTGTCGAAGTACCAATTCGGATAAGCGAGCACCATCAACGCAGCGGCCGAAGCAACAGACCATTGCATCAACTCCGTTATCTTCACACCATCGCAACCTTCCCAGGATTTTTCTGCGATAAAGACTCGAGACCATCGAATGATCTGCTCGCGTTGTTCTTTCGTAAGGAACGCTGCTTGCCAAAGCGAACGATCGAGCTTTTGCAGCTCATCCTGGGCAACTATCTTTTTGAGCAACTGTTTACGTTTTCCGAAGAGCCATTCAAGCATAATGACGGCATATCCAATTCAGTGGTGTGGCAAATTCTCCAGAATCCAGTCTAGGCACGCGGCCTCATTCTATGAAGATCAGTTCGTTACTGTTGAGCAGTGCCCTGCAAAATGCGTTTAGACCGTGACGGCGAATAAGATCCGAAGCAGCGGTCGCTTCAGCTTCATCGGGCAGTCGCTGAAAAGCAACTGCGTAAGCATCTGTAATTTGCCCAGAGACACTGGATGCGGAATTCGAATCTAGTAGCCGTTTCGCGTATGCCGATGCCATGTCTTGCGTGAAGCTATGATTGAGAAGCGTTAGTGCTTGCAGTGGGGTGGTTGTATTGGATCGCTTCGGTGCTGAAAAGGAAATGTCTGGCAAGTCGAAGTCGTTCAATACATCGACCACGCTGGCTCTTGCGTTCTGATGATAGACTGCACGACGATAGGTTTCAGGGCCATGTTGGTCGAGCGGAAAATAGGTGCAGACATTGTTCTGAGAGAACTTGTAGAGACGGAATCCGGGTCCAGCCATCCGAGTGTCTAGCTTTCCAGCTACCATCAACAGTGTATCTCGCACCTCCTCCGCGCTCAGACGCCTAGGCGGAAAACGCCATAGCAATCTTGCGGACTTATCCTTTTTGATTCCAGCCTCAAAATCGTCTCCATGGCCTTGCGAAGCTTGACGGTACGTTTTCGAATTCAAAATCTCTCGATGAAGGTTCTTTAGTTGCCAACCGTTTTGGATCAGTCGACGCGCGAGGTAATCAAGTAACTCTGGATGGGTTGGCCGGCTTCCAAGAAAACCGAAGTCGCTTGGCGTGTCGACAATTCCAGCCCCAAAGTGGTGCTGCCATACTCGATTTGCCAGAACACGGGCGGTCAGCGGATTTGCATCGTGGGTGATCCACTTTGCAAGCGATAATCGTCTCTCGCTCTGTGCTGCATTGACATCTAAAACGTAGGGTTCCAAAACGCGATCGAGGACCGACAATCCAGACGGTGCCACAACGGCCAACGGCTTCATAGGGTCACCCCCTTTGTGAACAAAGGTCGGCTCTTTGGGTTGTTCGTGTTTGCCAACCCATACTTGTTGCAACGGTGGTATCTTTCGAATCTGCATTTCCAAGTCAGCCAGGGATGCGTCTAACTTCTCCAACGCCAGCCGTTCTTCAGCAGTCGTTGCCTTGATACGGCTGCGCTCAATGGCATGTTCAGCACTCCACGGTTCTCGGCCTTCACTACTGGCTACGGACATCCACGTTTCGCCGTCCATCGAAATCTGGATGTCGTAGTCTGTTGGCGTCGCTCCTCGATTCTTGTCTGTCATTGGTTCATTGTCTTTATCGTTCATAAAGGAAATCTTTTGGATTCGAATCGGTCGCGAGAATATCAACTTAAGAGCAGCCGGTGCCCCAACAAACCACTGCTCCCCAAGAGCGCCATCGATGCTGAGCTGGGGTCCATACGCTTCCAAGAAATCGTCTGCAACTGCCGACCGAGCTCCCTCGGCCTTGGTTCCGGTAGAGGCAAGAGCAACGTTGACAGGTTCAGAGTCATCGCTCCAGACTTGGAACTCCGTGAGCCGAGAGCCCACCGCGGACTTCGGGTTGCTCGTGCTAGCGTGCATGACGAATTTCAGGTAGCGTGCCTCGACCGATGAAAACGATTCCTCTGTTCGGACGACATCGATTTTGGGACGAGTCGATGCGACCAGCAACTGTTTGGCTCGCTCCTCTATTCCCTTCTCGATTTCCTTGCGTTCTTTGTTGAGCTTCGTTTTTTCTCGATTCAAGGGTTGTGTCGAATCGTGAAAGGCTTGCTCTTGTTGCTGAGTCGCGACTGTTCGCTGGCCATGCAAGACACCTTCGAACGCGACGCGTATGCGATAGTAGTCTTCGGTGGGAATCGGATCGAACTTGTGGTCATGGCAACGCGCACAGTTGATTGTCAGACCAAGAAATGCACTGCTAGTTGCCGTAATGCTGTCGTCCAGTGTGGCAGCTCGTATATTTGCGGCAGCGACAGGATCACTGTTTCCCACGTCGTCATAGGGGCCTGCGACAAGGAAGGCGCTGCCCACCTCAATATCCGGATTTCCTTTTCCAATGACGTCGCCAGCCAGGTGCTCTTGAATAAAGGCATCAAACGGTTTGTCCTCGTTGATCGACCGAATCACATAATCGCGAAATGGCCAGATCTGGTCGTTGATAACATTCCTTTCGAATCCGTGGCTTTCTCCAAAACGCACCACGTCCA
>JANMNR010000642.1:0-8256 GCA_031368325.1 Pirellula sp. | reverse complement strand
CGTAGCAACGCTTGCCGAAGCGATTTCTTGTTTTCTTGCAACGCGTTCTCACTAAAACCTTGATCGACCCATTGAAGGCATTCTCTAAAACCATCGACGGCTTCATCCAATCTACCATTGCGCATCAATACGCACGCTGCGTTGTTTTGACATACGAACAGTTCGTCGCTAAGCCGGAGGTTATCGTTGTTGTTGAGCCCAGAGGCATGCAACGCATCAGCGGCTCGACGATAAGTGCGGATGGAATCCAAGTCGGCACCTCGCAGTTCTTGCAATTTTGCAAGCTTGAGCAAAGCGGTCCCAACCGCCGCTTGCTGATTAGGATCGCGTGAAGCGTACTCCGCAAATGCGTTTAGGTAGTCGATGGAATTCTGCGCAACTTCTTGTTGTAGTTCTTCCGTTCCTGGTAACCACTCGAGCTTTGTCAAAAGCTGTGCACCAAATCGATCGACCACTTCGTTCGCATTCTTGAGATGTTGCGAGGCGAGTGTGTTTGCAGCCAGAATGTCTCGATTCTTGGCGCGGAACCAGGACGCGGTCACTGAGGTGATTGCGAACAAAATCAAAAGGACTGCGACTCCAAACGTCACAACGCGCGCATTCCTAGACACCCAACGCGACGCCCTATCTATGACAGAGGGCCGGCGAGCCAGAGTGGATTTCCCATCTAACCATCGTTGCAAGTCTGTGGCGAGTTCGCCAGCCGTGGCATACCGATCCTCTCGCTCTTTGGAAATTGCCTTGAGGATGATATTCTCGAGCTCGACCGGAACGGACGGATTGAGACGGCTGGGCGCGGTCGGCTCATCGTTTTCGATTTGACGCAACATTTGAATTCGATCGTCGCCCTGGACCGCCGGGCTTAACGTCAACAGTTCGTAGAGGGTAATGCCGAGCGAATAGATGTCCGTTCGGTTGTCGATCCAATGGGTTTTGCCAGCTGCTTGCTCGGGGCTCATGTATCGAAGCGTTCCAACAACATCACCCGAGCGTGTCAAGCTCCCAAGGCCGACGCATTGGGCCAAGCCAAAATCCGCAACCCATAACTTGCCTGCTCTATCAATGAGCAGATTGGATGGCTTGATATCACGATGCACAATTCCGTGTTGGTTTGCAAAGTGGATTGCATCCGCAGCTTGTATGCCCAACTCCGCAATGCGCTTGACATGATTGCGAGACCTGGCCGAAACATGCGTCATTCTTCGCTTGTTTGTCTCAGTCGACTTCATTCCACTGGACGGCGGTGGAGTTGCATCACGTACGGCACCCGCCTTCATTTCACCACGAAAAGAGGCATCGAACATGACCAGTTCACCGTCGATGGTTGTCCCATGGCGGTCGCAACTGATGGCATCCGGGCGATTGGTTGAGTGACTCGTCGGAGTCCAAGAATCGTAGCCAGATCTCAAGCCGGCGATGACGTGTTCTAGTGAATGTCCGTCGATAAACTGCATGCTGTAAAAATAGGTTCCGCGATCGCTTCCAATGGAGTAAACGGGAACGATATGCTGGTGATGCAATTGCGCTGCTGCTTGCGCCTCGTTTTGAAAGCGAGCGATTTGGCGTTGATCCAAAACGGCTGCAAAAGGCAGGAGCTTTAACGCCACCCGGCGACCGAGGGATATTTGAAGAGCTTCGTAGACGACGCCCATTCCGCCACGCCCTATTTCGCGAACAATTTTGTAGTCGCCAATCTGCTTGTTGACTGCTTCGATGGGGTCGCGATGATCGGAAGATTGCGAGTAAGGGTCATCGACAGCATTCTTGATGACTCGCAAACTCTGAACATAATACCTGATCGCCGGCGCCAACGCGATGTGGTCTCGACACATTTGTGTCACATTCGGTTCAACACCTTGTTCTAGTTTTGTCAAATACTGGTCCAAAAGGACTGCAAGCGTTTCCTGGTCGCTCGACGAGAGTTGGCCGGTAAAATCGGAGGCGTCTAGATCGGTTTTCATTCGAATTCCGCTCCGTCGAGTCGAGCTCTCAGTTGGTTTATAGCCCGCAACCATAGCATTCGGCAAGCTCCCGACGTGCGGTCCATTTGCTTTGCAATGTCAGAAAACGGTAATCCCTCAATGTGACGCAGAACTATAATCTGCCGATGCTCGGTTGGTAGCTCGGCCATCGCGTCAGCGAGCAATCTCAAACGCTCATGTCTGCCCATTTCCGAGCTTGGGCTTTCATTTCGGCCAACCAAAACATTTTCAAATCGAGAATTTGACTGTTCGATCGTTGCATGGAGCCTATGGATGTAGACTTCGCGACGCACATCCCGTTTGTCTGTTTGCAGGTGTTTTTCCGAAGCTCGGATGAGGTTGTGAACCAAAATCCGGCGAAGCCATCCGACAAACTCGGCAGTAGTCACACCTCGAAAGTCCGAAAAGTCTCGGTGCGCCTCCAACAGGGTTTCTTGGACGAGATCGGAGGCACTGACACGTCGGCGAACACGCCGATCTAGTTGAGTCTGAGCAAGGATTTTTAGATAATCAGAGTACAGCGAAAGGAGTTTTCCCTGTTCGGTAGCCCCGCCCCGTTTGGCTTCATGCAGCAATGCCAGCGATTCGCTCGTCATGTCTTGCGTCCGGGTTGAGGGAAGTAATTATGAGTGAGAAGCAAACGAATTGTAAACGGTTCCGATTAGGCCTTCAAATTAAGGGGTTTTCTTTCGGGAAGTACAATGACAGCGAAACAATTCGGTTCGGCTGACGATTTTCCTCATCTCAACCGTATGGAGTAGAGGCCGGATTACTCCCACATTGTCACGAAAAATTCGACCCGTTTATTGAATTCACGATAGGCCGACAGCAACTCATGGTCAGACCGACGTTTTTGCGATCCATGCGGTCTTTTGAGGCAATTAAAAGGCATCGAAAGAAAGCAAAGTTCGCAAAAAACCTTCGTGCAATTTCAATCATGGAGGGCGAGAAAATAGGACGTGTACGATTCGATTTGCATTTGCCTAGGTAATTCGTTGATCCTGAGGTCCTGCTAGCCGAGCCATATTGCCATCTTATCGATACTGCAACTTTTTGCGGGCTACTTCCGAGATGGCGAGAATGGCTGGATGTTTGATTTTTCGTTCCACCGATAACGCATAGAACCGTTCGGTGACCCCCGGGATCTTGGCGATCATCTCAACTCGGTACATGTCCTGGACCTCCTCGCTAATGACAGCGGTCACCGGGAAAATACCGACCCCGGCTTTGCCCATAATCTTCATCATTGCACTGTCTTCGAATTCCCCCCGAATTCGAGGCCTGATTTGATTCTCGTCAAACCAGTTATCCAGCGAACGCCGGAGGACGGTGTTTCGCATGGGTAGCAGTATTGGTACAGAATTAAGGGAACCGGGAAAGTCCTTGCGAACCGCTTTGGCCAGTTCCTTCGTTCCAACAAACACAACATCCGATTCCCCTAGCAAATGGGAGTAGGCGCGGACTTTCATTAACGGGTCAATCGGCGTGTCCGACAAAACGACATCCAACTTGTGAATGGCTAGGTCGGCGATGAGTCGGCTGACGTCCCCTTCATGACAAGATAGCCGAACATCTTCGGTAATCTGAAGTGTCGGTTCCAACAATTGATACGCAATGAGCTTGGGCATGACGTCCTTGATCCCGACACGAAAGAGAATCGGACCGCCAACAGGTCGGCCATGCACCATGTCTAATAGTTCTTGGCCGGTCGCAAAGATGTCGTTGGCATACGATTGCACCGCCGTACCCATCTCCGTCAATGCGAGCCCTCGGCCTGCTTTTCGAAATAGCTTGACACCGAGTTGTTTCTCTAAGTCACGCAGCTGGATACTGATCGTTGCGGGCGTTACATGCAGTTTCTCGCTGGCCCGAGCTACCGATCCTTCTTGGGAAACAGCCCAAAAGTACTGCAAATGGTGGTAATTTAGCCAGTTCAATTCGAAACTCCTAAGTTAGATATTACCAATGTGTCGCGATCCAATATTCAATTTGTTTTACTATTAGACTCGCCGATAATCAACAAGGTGAGGATGAGTTCAGGGTTTTCTACCAGATCACAATAGGAGAAATTTGCGATGTTGATTCAAGTGAGTGGAAAAGGGTTTGAGTTGGGCTCGGAGCTTCGAGCCGAGGTCAAGGGGAAAATGGAAGGGGCCTTGGAGCGGTTTAGCTCTCGTATCGGACGGGTCAATGTATTTCTGGCGGATGAGAACGGTCCGAAGAACGGGATAGACAAATCGCTTCGCGTGATCATTGATCTTGAACGGCTTCCGCTCATCGTGCTGGAGGAGAAAGGGGAAGAGTGGCTTTCCATTCTCGATCGATCCGCCGAACGGGCGGCTCATACGGTCAGCCGACAGGTCGAGCGAATCCGGGCGCGAATCGATCGCACAAGTATGTCTGGAGACTTGGATGAGTCGAACGACTCCTACGCCGATGGAATGGTATGGAATCCACTACAGAACCCTCCTCAGCATTCTTAATCATTTGCCCAGTTACTCGAATTGCCGTCGCGAGCACCGCCAGACAGTGTTATCGCGTGGCGAATCGCCTAACTTTGCCAAGAAAGACCATATATGAAATGTCCAAACTGCATGGCCGTTGAGCTCTTGATGTCGGAACGCCAAGGTATAGAGATCGACTATTGTCCAAGTTGCCGCGGACTTGATTGTAATGCCAACGGACGGTCCTGATCGGTTTTGGGATGGGCTCCGCGGCGCTACATCGGAAAGGGTCCTTCGAAGATCAGTTTGTCCCGGTGCAGTCATCCCTGTTGAGTCTGTTGCGGAATGACTACAATCCAGAGATGAGTCATGACAGAGTTGCCATGAAATGGTTTCTAAAGGATGCGAATACGTCTTCCTCAAGAATCAGATCTTCCATGCCAAGCCAGTAGAAGCCCTATCATGGGGAGCTGCTGCGTCGGTGGGATTTGCCATTTACACCATCGTCGGATTTGAAAAGTGGGTTCGTTTTGGACGAATCGAACACGAACCTGTTAATCCAAGGAACCTAGGACAATGACTATCCCTGAAAATCTATGCTTCGACTTGGTCGTCATCGGCGGGGGGCCAGCTGGAGTTAGCGGCGCGATCGCCGCCGGGATTCTTGGCAAGCGCGTGGCGTTGATCGAAATGGAGGCCATGGTCGGAGGAGCTGGCATCAACACGGGGACAATCCCCAGCAAGACGTTGAGAGAAACGGCTTTAGTACTCTCTGGTGGACGATCTCGGAGACTTTTTGGAGTGGATCTGTCGCTTCGACGCGAGGCGACTATCGCCGATTTCATGTGCCATGAAAAACACGTCAAGGCCCAAGAGCGCAAACGTTCGGAAGGCCAGCTCGCTCTGCGAGGAGTCTCTACGATCCACGGCAACGCAAGTTTTCTAGATCCGCATACGATCCGCGTGGTTTCCGCCACTGGCGAGGAGATTGGCGTTCATGGCGAGAAGATTCTGATCGCAACAGGTTCCTCGCCACTACGACCACCGGAATTTCATTTCGAGGATGATCGCATCCACGATTCGAATGAGATTCTCGAGTTGCAGGCTCTTCCGAAGAAGCTAGTGGTCATTGGAGCGGGTGTGATCGGTTGCGAATATTCTGGAACGTTTGCCGCTTTGGGAACAGAGGTGCATCTGGTGGATGGCCGTGATACTCTGCTGCCGTTTCTTGATCGCGAAATCTCGCGTGGGCTGGTCGCGGCCATGACCGAAAACGGCATTCGGTTTCACTGGAAGGAAAAGGTGTTGGAGTGCGATGCGGACCGGCTAGGACCCGTCGTCATCAAACTCTCCTCTGGAGCCACAATCGAGTGCGATGGAGTATTGGTGTGCGCCGGTCGAAGCAGCAATACATCGTCCTTGAATACAGCGGCTGCCGGCCTCACGCTGGGCACTCGAGGCTTGATCCAAGTCGGGGCACATTATCAATCGACGGAAGTGTCGCACATCTACGCAGCTGGAGATGTTATCGGTGCACCCGCTTTGGCGGCCACTGGGATCGAACAAGCGCGTGTTGCCATTTGCCATGCCTTCGATGAGCCTTGGAGCTGCAGTCTTTCGCGACTTTTGCCCACCGGTATCTACACGATCCCAGAAGCGAGTTTTGTGGGTGATACCGAGGAAATGCTGATTGAAAAGAAGATCCCCTACACTGTTGGCCGCTGTCGCTACAGCGATATTCCTCGCGGTGACATCATTGGTGACAACGTTGGGTTCCTAAAACTACTATTCCATCAAGATGACATGCGATTGTTGGGCGTTCACGTGATGGGTGAACAGGCAACAGAAGTTGTCCACTTGGGATTGTTGGCCATGATGATGAACGCCACCGCGGAACTTTTCAATCAAACCTGCTTCAATTATCCAACGCTCGGCGATCTATATAAATACGCGACCTACGATGCAACGCTTCAGAAGCGGATTCACAGCCCAAGCACCTGCACATAAGTAACCTGGCAGTTGACGCAACCGCAGAAACGAACATGGATTTACAGGATGAATATCCATCCGACTTACATTTCGGAAAAGTCATCGTCGAGCTCAAGGCTGAAAGGCGATCGCTCCCGAGCACCAGGCCCAGACCATGAACTACCTAAAGGCAACTTGATTCGAGGTCGGCCTACTGATCCATTAGGCAATACGGAACATAACACAAATGTTTAACATGACACAAGTATATCTAACAGCGAATTGAAATCATCCTGTCCATCTCATTCATCCATGTTCATTTGTGTTATTCGAGAACTTCGGCATAGTTGCTTAACTGTTTTGGAGACACTTGCCCCATAACCGTTAGTTTCCGTTGCTCAGTGGTTGCCAGAGACCGATGGTGTTGTCCTCGCAGTCTTTGACTTGCGCGTAGATACCCATGCCGCCGATCTCATGAGGACCTAAAACGATCGAGCCACCTGCAGCGACGACTTCTTGCATTCGTTGGGCGCACGATTCCACTTCAATTACGATGACTGGTGATTTGCTGCCACCCTCGTCGCCACGTGGGTAACTACCGCCGTTAATTCCACCCGCCTTTTTCGGCATGAAGCTATCGTCAACTTCCGTTGTAAAGACAAAGGTATACGGCATGTCGCCAGGGGCTGGCATGAACTGCCAGCCAAACACCTTGGTGTAGAACGACTCCATCCGCTGTTTATCGGAATAGGGCACCTCGAAGTGGCAAACACGATCCATAATTTAGACTCCAGCTGAGACGATTCACTTGCAGCTTCTATTTGAGCTGCAATATCAAACAGATTGTATCAAGTGAAGTACGGCCAATGTTCACAACCGACTCAAGATGCATCCCCCGAATCGGAGAAAATCACGTCTGCTCTCTCAGAACAACGTCGAACAAGTCATCTTGGTTGCACCGTGCGAGCAGGAAGACCAACTAATGGTGCCCAAGCAGATAATGCCCTAGGTGCCAACTATGGTGAGAATGGTGCGGCTGATGTTGCGGGGCTGAGTAGTGACCGCTGCTACCCGGGTAGAAGCTCTGATTTAAATTGAATGCAGGCGACGAATAGCCGCCCCCATAACCCATCTGTGGCTGGGGGGCAAATCCTGGTTGTGCCCCGTAGTAATTGGAGACGTAGTTCCCGACAGGCTGTCCATAGCCGTACTGTTGGTATCTCGGCTGTACATACCCATGTTGCCCAAACGCCTGTTGACCGTAATTCGGTTGGCCATAAAAAGATTGGTTGTTGAAGCCGTTTCCGTTCGAACAAGACGAACCAAAAGGGGACTGCGCTTGAGCGGACTTTGTGGTCATGGATCCCATCGAAACAACGACAGCAAAACATCCGACCTGTAACATGCGATACAACATACGAATTCTCCAGATAGAAGTGGGGCTATACCAAACCTCTATCCAACGAATGCACGCGTCATGCCATTCAGAGTAAATCAAGTATGAACAACGATTTGCATGAATCTAGCCAATAGCAAATCGCTTTGACGTCGTCATGTTGGGGACGATGTCAACGGAATGACTACTTTGATAGGATATTCAAGCGAGCCACTAGTAGACTTTGGTCCTAGTGGCGCTGGTTAAACGGTTAGACCATGCAGAGTTTGACCGCGTCGGTCAGGCCCGTGAGTGGATCGCCAGCTGGAATGAACTCATGCGCAAAGAAACCATTAAAGCCGGTATCCGCAATCGCCTTGGCAATCGGCGGATAGTAAAGTTCTTGCTGATCATTCAGCTCATGCCGCCCTGGGTTTCCTCCGGTGTGGTAGTGGCCGAAGTACTGATGATTCTTTTGAATCGAACG
>JANMNR010000638.1:0-6863 GCA_031368325.1 Pirellula sp. | reverse complement strand
ACTTGCGAGCTGCAGGATTGCACTTTGTATGTGTGATTTTTTGCCTTTACGCACGGCTCGATTCGTAAACTCCAACCATAGAAAGTGCTGATGTTGCGATGTGCTTACTAGCCATTCAATATCGCGTGGTTTCCGAAAGTCCGATCTTAGTCGCCGCAAATCGAGAGGAGTTTTTTGATAGAAGAAGCACGGCACCTGCCATTCAATCTGGCAAGCCGCGCATCCTTTGCCCCACCGATCAACGCAACGGTGGAACATGGCTGGGAGTTAATCAGCACGGCGTATTTGTAGGTATCTGCAATCGCCGAACCATGGAGCCTCTTGGGAGCAATCGTTCTCGAGGACTGTTGTGCAAAGAAGCCTTGAAGGCAACTTGTTCGCGCACGGCACTCGAGCGGATCTTGGAGGAATTTGACAAACATCAATTCGAAGCCTGCAATCTAGTCATTGTGGACCGAGACGCGGGGTTTGCAATTCACCACGAAACGGAGAACGAAGTAATCGAGATGCAAACTGGGCTGAACATCATCGGCGGTCGCAACTTAAACGACCCTCGAGACGAACGTGTCCAATTGGCAAATCGGCTCCTGACACTTCAGACGCTGGACTCCCCCGTGAAGTTCCTAGCGGTTGCAAGTAAAGTGTTTGCGCGAGCACCTTCACCCACTGGGCGTGCCAACATGGTATTGCGTGGTGCGGACTACGGCACTGTGTCGAGTACGTTGATTGCGCTTGGGGCCAAACCCCGCGACGCCATCTATCAGTACGCAGACGGTCCGGCGGACGAAGCTCGGTACGAGGATTACTCGCCTTTGCTACGAGACATTCTCAGTCGAGGATTGCGAGAAGCACGAACGAGAGTTTCGATGACGGATTAGCCAGCGAGCTAATTACCCAACGAAAACAAAAGCCCTGCCTTGGAGTTCAAGACTGGGCTTTTTTAATGGGTACCTCCCCCCTTCGATAAGGTGGGGTATGACGGTCCTACTTTAGGGGTTCTTGCCTTAAGAACTCGTTGGCTGTTCTCGGCTCTGTCGATTCTTGTTTTTGGAACCATCCAGTAAACCAATTGGAATTCGACTTCTTGGAACTTGAGTCGGTCGAGTAGGTGGCTGGTTTTGGATCTGGATAGGGATCAAGCATCTCGGCTGTTTTACTCCACCAACGCTTCGAGGTTTTGCTGATCTTCCCCCACGTGGAAGTATTGGCCCGGGAATACGAGTTCACTCGTGGCGCCGTACTCGACCAGGGCATTCGCGGCATTTTCATGGACGGCAACCAGGACGATTTCGAGCTCGAGGAGTTGGAATAAAGTGGGCTTGAATCGCGAGATGGGCTCGCTTTCGAAAAAGGCCCCCAAGTCCAGCCATCAGCCCTGCCAATGGAACACGGCATCACAAACGAAAGAAAAACAAGCAATCCCAGGATTCTCAGACGTTGATTTGGCATAATGATGTGGCTCCTATTTTTGTTGCAAATCGCGAACTCTGGGATACTCCATAGAAGATTTTGGCCAGCTTCGTCCAGAGGACTTTCGCAAAATCAGTGGCTGGGAATCTCGAAATGAGGCAAGAACGCTATTGCAGAGTCGGCCTCAGGTCTTATAATCTGCCTCCCGCTGATGAAGCTGAACGGATCAAATGGTTTACCAGTCGCTTACCCTAATGCGACTGTGCTTCACGCGGAAACGAAATACGCAACGGGCATAATGAAACAGGTTCTCTTGCGGGTGTAGCTCAGGGGTAGAGCACAACGTTGCCAACGTTGTTGTCGTGGGTTCGAATCCCATCACCCGCTTTTCTGTTTGATTATGCCCTTTTTTTAACCTTCAAAAGACGTTGTATCCGACATGTCGACCGTGGAAACCAAGGCGCCAGATTCTAAGTTAGAATTGGTAGTAAAGATCAATCAGCCCAGCACCTGCCAACGGCATGTCGTGGTTACCGTGCCTCGCTCGGAGATGGAACGATATTTCCGCGAAGCTTACGACGAAATCGCACCAAAGGCTGACCTTCCTGGGTTCCGCGCAGGCAAGATTCCACGCAAACTCTTGGAAAACCGATTCCGAAAGACAGTTGCAGACCAAGTTAAAAGCAGCCTAGTCATGGACAGCTTGCAGCAGATCACCGAGGGTGGTGAGTTCTCCGCAATCTCCGAACCAGACATGGATTTCGGCGCCGTCAAGCTACCGGACACCGGTGACTTTACCTTTGAATTCAATATCGAGGTACGTCCAGCGTTCGACACCCCGGACTGGAAGGGTCTGGACCTGGAAAAGACTGTATACGAATTGACCGATGCCGAAGTTGACCACCAACTAGCACGCACCCTCGAACGGGTCACGCCAGGCGAAGCCTACGACGGCGAAGCAGCATTGGGAGATCGATTGGTTGTCAACGCCAAGTTCTCCTCGAACGGTCGCGAAATCAGCTCATTCGATGAGGAAGTGATCACTCTCCGCAAACGCTTGAGCCTCGCCGATTGCATCATCGAGAACTTCGGTGAACTGATGGTGGGAGCGAAAGAAGGGGACAAGCTCAATACAACGGTTAAAGTACTCGATACATCCATGAATGACGCGTACAAAGGCGTCGAGGTGGATTGTGAGTTCGAAATCGTCGAGATCCGACGTGTGAACGTCGAAGGTCTCAATTCCACCGTTTTGGAATCGGTTGGGTTCGATTCCGCCGAAGAGCTACGTGCTTTCGTGCGTTCGGAATTGGAGCGACAAGCGGAATACTACCAAAACCAATTGCTTCGCGAACAAATCACGAAAAAGCTAACGGCAGGTGCCAACTGGGATCTCCCGCCAGCATTGGTTCGCAAGCAAGCTGAACGGGAACTACAACGCCGAGTTCTCGACCTACGTCGAAACGGATTCACCGACGACCAGATTCGTTCGGTAATCAACAACATCCGTCGCAACACCGAAGAGTCGACTCAAGGTGCTTTGCGTGAGCACTTTGTGCTTGAGAAAATTGCCGAGGACAACTCGATCGAGCCAAGTGAAAAGGAATACGAAGAAGAAATCCAACTCATCGCGGATCAGAGCGATCTTTCTGTTCGCCAAGTTCGCGCGAAACTCGAACGCACCGGTCAAATGGACGCGCTTCGAAATCAGATCTTGGAACGCATCGTGATCAAGCAGATTGTCGAAGCGGGCAACGTCAAGGAGATCAAGGGGGATTCCATCCTCAAGGCAGATCCAGACGAAGCAGCTGTCGAATTCTTGGTCGCTCCGGTTTCGCAAATGTTGCCCGAAGCCAAGTATGACGAAACACCCGCAGACGTTGCTCAAGAAGGCAACGTAAAACCGACCTAGTACAAAAGGCTAGCTCGGCACTTCGTGCCGAGTGCACAGCAAGTATAGGCTTTCGTATTTGGACATGACTCGGGCCATTGAATGCAATTCGGCACGAGTGCTATGACACGTTGGTGATCGTTATGCCTGCTTCGGTATCTAACTTAAAGAAGCGGGCTTCTCTGCTCAGAGAACTCAGGCAGTTCTTTGATCAACTTGGATTCACCGAGGTACAAACCCCGGTGCTCTCTCGCGACTCGATCATCGATCGCCATCTGGATCCGATTGAAGTCAGTATGCAATTGCCCGGCGAGGCCGTCGCCACTTGGTACATGCAGACGTCGCCGGAGCAATCGATGAAGCGCTTGCTCAGTACAGGTATCGGCAGCATTTATCAGATAGGTCCTGTGTTTCGGGCTGGCGAGCGAGGCCGCTTTCACAATCCTGAATTCACCATGGCGGAATGGTACGATGTTGGCGCCAATCTGAATGATGGACTAATGCTGTTGGATGAATTGCTAATCCGTTTGCTGGGAACTCCAAACGCCACGCGAATTCGCTTTGAGGAAGCTTTTCAAGTCGCGACCGGCTTGGACCTTTTTGAGATGCATCCCGCTGATTTTGGTCGGTGGTCCGTGAAAAACAATCTAGTCGAAAGTGAATCGTGGTCTTCCGACTGGGACGATTGGGTCAATCTCATTTTTTCGGATCGAGTTCAGAGCACGCTCGGAACGGAATCGCCAGTCTTTGTTACACACTTCCCAGTATCTCAAGCGGCTTTAGCTCGAGTTTGCGAGTCGGACACTCGCACGGCGGAACGTTACGAAGCGTTTTATCGCGGCGTAGAACTGGCGAATGGATACCATGAACTCATGGACGCAGAACAGCTGCGAGCTCGATCGATCGTTGCCAATCAACAAAGACGATTCGATGGAAAAAAGATGCTCCCCGTGCAAAACCGGCTGTTGGACGCGATGCAATTCGGAATGCCAAATTCGTGCGGCTGCGCACTTGGGTTTGACAGACTTGTCATGCTAGCCTGCAATGCGAATTCACTCGATGAAGTCGTTTCGTTTACGGCCGAGCAGGCTTAGTCAGCCCTACGGCTTTGAACAAATCGAGCGTTGCAAGCGGTCGAGTGCAGGCAAAGACTTCGCCGGCGCTGCAACCAGCGGCGGCTCCTGCCGCGATCGCCAACCCTCGCACTCGGTCGAACACGTGCGCTTTTGCCGGTGGGAATTGGGTTGTGTAGCACTCGATGCTTGCGATTTTTTTTTCCAAGGTTTTGCTAATGTCGACTGTTATTTGGCTGTCAAACCCGACGATGGCAGCCGGTTCGAATTGCAGCCGAAAGTAGAGCTGTCGCTCGATGGTGTGAACGGGTAGGCCATCGAAAAAATCATCCCACTTCGTCAAGCGAGAATAGAACACAGCGGCGTCTGTTATCTGCATCGCTTGAAAATGGTCCGGAGAGGCCATCGGTGTCTTGTTCCCGAAGCCGATGACGATTTTGGGACGATAACGACGAAATTCTTTGGCAAGGGCTACGCGTTCTTCGAAGCCATCCATTAATCGGCGGTTGGTGAAGTCCAGTATTTTTCGAACGTGCACGCCGAGCACGTGCGCAGCCGCCATGGCTTCGGCGCGTCGTACGTCAGGGGAAGGGCTCAATGGAGTGGGCTCGCCATCGGTCAGGTCGATGATCCCGACGCGGTACCCCTGCTCGACCAGCGCTGCTATCGTCCCCCCGCATGCGATTTCGACATCGTCCGGATGCGCTCCGACCACGATGACATCTAGCTGTTCTTCGTATGTGCTCATCGAGGAACTCCGAGCGGCTTGACTGCTTTAAGTAGGAATGTGGGATTGCAGGATTCCAGTCGCAGTTTGTCCAATTGATAGTTGCCTCGCGATATTTGAACCATCCAGAGCATTGGCTCAAGCCCCATTTTGGTGACGAACAGCTGCTGCAATGCGACGACGTAGTCCATGCTCATCATGTTGGCAATAAGGCATCCGCCTGGCTGTAGCCTTGGCCATGCGTGCGAAACGAGCTCTGTCACGGCACGGCCAGTGCCCCCGACAAAGATGGCTTCTGGGTCAGGCAACGATTCCCATGCCTTTGGCGCTTCGCCTAAGACAGGAACGAGATTAGATACCCCGAATTGCCTTGCATTTTCAACGAGCAAGTTGTAGTCCTCGGCATCCATTTCGATGGCGTAGGCTTTCCCGTTTCGAGCGATCTGCGCCGCCTCGATTGCGACGGAACCACTTCCTGCACCGATGTCCCAAATGATGGAGGTCGATCGCAAGTTCATTTCACCTAAAGCTATGGAACGCACTTCATTAGGTGTCAACAACCCTCGTTTCGGCTTGCTCTGACGAAACAACTCATCAGGATTCCCAAATAGCCGGCGGTTGTCCGATTCGGATTGTTTATCCGGCACGCCCGTTTGCCGAACCATGACCATGACGTTTAAGGGTGCGAAACGCAAATTGACGATTTCTGACAGCGGGCTTCGAGTCACCCGCTCGTCGGGCGAACCCAGATTTTCACAAACATAAACAGTGAAGTACGAGATGCCTTTCGAAAGAAGTTCCTCGGCCAATCGGGCAGGAGGCACTTCCTCCGAGGTAAAGACGCCGACCTTTTCGGCAGAACGGATTCGGTCAACAACGCGATCGAGTGGTTGCGAAGCGAGGTTTGTTAAATAAGCTTCATCCCAGCTCTCTTTAACGCGGGCAAATGCCAGCTGCATACTGCTCACATGTGGCAGCACGTCAAACCGATCTTTACCCAACCGATCGCATAGAAAGCGAGCCGTACCGTAAAATAGTGGATCGCCGCTTGCGAGCACGACCGTTGGAATATCGGTCAGGTCCAAAGCGTTTGCCAGTCGGTCCAGGTCGGTACCAATGACTTCCTTGCGACCGGTAAAGTCAGGAAACTTTGCGAGCAGGCCGGGAGAACCGACAAGGACCTTGGCCGCTTCGATGCAGTCGCGCGCGACCTTCGTCAATCCCTCAGCTCCGTCGTCTCCGACGCCGATAATCATGATTTTTGTTTGTTTGTCCATGAGCAAGTTATACCCCATCTATTTCCTGACACAATCGAGCGTCTCTGGTAACAAGAAGCCGTTGTGGCCACTGCTACGCATCTAGGTTGACAGCCGAGGAGTGTGCAAAATGAAGAGCTTGGCAATTGATGTGCAACGGTACGAACTCGAAATTCCGGCGATGACGAATGAGGAACATCAGCGGGTTTTAGAACTGAAGCGTCTCGAGTCAAGCCACTGAAAAATCCACCGGTCAAGGGAAGACTCGCGGAATGAGAGCCTCGGAATTTTGCTACGGTAAATCGAGCTCGAACTTTCGAATCAAGCGGGAACATCGATATCCTGTGCTCGACGGAGTCATTTTAGGCACCGCCGTCACCGAACGTTGCCTTTGCGTAGGCTCTTTAGATGTGCTAAGGTTTGTTGTGTTGCGGTTCGATACGTTACTGAACTATCACCATCTGAAATCGAAGATTAACATGCTCGACATCATTAACAAATACAGC
>JANMNR010000632.1:0-7835 GCA_031368325.1 Pirellula sp. | reverse complement strand
GTTCTCTTCTCGATAGTCATACCCCTGACTAAGCGATGTGACAGCGAGATTGCGCCGCTGAATGGTGAGGACTGGATTCCGCAGCAAGACAGGGCCCGTGTTGTTAATCGACCAAGTGAGCTCGAACGCTCCACCAACTGGGATTGCGAGCTGTTGGAGATTGCTGGTCACCTGCAAGCTGACCAATGGGCGCTTGGGTATTGCGGGCACGCCACGTACTGTCGCGGTTTGGGTTGCAAGGACTTGTTCTATATCTAGAGGCCGCGCCGTTGCCTTGACCGACAAGTTGCCTTCCTGAGTTACGACAAACCGACTCTCCAGTTTTGTAGTTTGTCCTGGAGCCAAAAATCCGATCACTTGCGTAAGCACGTTTTGGTTATCTTGAGCGTGCTGCAATCCTCGATCGCTTTGCAGTGCAATCTCAATATTGTTGACGGTTTGGGGACTATTGTTCTTGACCAAGATATCGAAGATGGCTTCGTTGCCTACCTCGATTTGATTTGCATTCTGACTCGGGGCGATTTGAAGTTCCAAAGTTGGCCGCTGAATGGATATTTTGATGTCTCTCCGAGCAAGCAATTCTGGTGATCCAGTTGCTGTGAAGGTAATCTGCCCATCGAAGACAGTTTGCGGAATCAGATTAAAGCTGATGTCAGCGGCCGTTCGTCTCGGGAGCTGCGCAAATTCCCAAATGAGTCCGCCATTAGTGATTTTCGGCGGAGGACTGCTCAAAGGCTGGATTGACATTCCCGGTGGAACAACAACAGCAAGCACGACATTTTCCGCATCTACATTGCCGGAATTGGCTACTGTGGCAAAGTAAGTGAGAGTCTGCTGGGGAGCGGCAGTTTGAGGGCCACTTACATCCAATTGGAGCTCGGCTGCATTCCAGGTCACCGAAATGGTTTCTCGCCCTAGCGGAAGTTCAGGGAACACGCTGTCCGCGGGCTTGATAATTTCGACGTCAATCGAGGCCGTTCCGTTAGGGAATCGCGCGTCATTTAGAATGCCAACCGCAGCGTTTCCTTTATCGTCGGAAAAAACTTTGATTTCCTTGGACGGAGGTGCGTCAGGAAAAACAAAACTAGCAACTTCAGGATTCAGAATCGTATAACGGACCGTCCATCCCCGAATCGGAGTGGTTGAATCGGAGGTGATGGCATCTGAGCGAAACAACCGAGTCACAAGTCTTGCAGTATCGCCACTAAAAAGCGATGGTTGGCAGATCGGAAATGTCCATCCAGCATCGACCCAGTAAATGGATGCGGTCTGCCTACGCTGGTCCCAAACGTCGCTGTCGGGGGCAAGGGCCGTGACTTTCGAAACGCCCTCCGTTGCACTGGTCAAGCTGATCCAAGTTTGTCCCTTGCGAATCGGCAAATCATCGTCGGGGTTCGACGTTCCACGGGTGATTCTGCCGGCTTCTCGACTTGTTCGCCCCTTGGCAAAGTCAACGCCTAACTTCTCGACTTTCGGGCTGCTATCCTTTTTAAACATGGACCTGCGTTTTCCCTTGGCGTCGTCGCCGACCTCGATAAACTCGCCGACACTTTGCGGAGAAAGCATCCACTCAATCGGTTCATTTGTTACGAGATACTCGTCTTTACCGCATACGCCAGCCAATAGAATCACTTCGCCACCCACTGGCGCGACGATTCGAGTTGGGGTCAGGAGCAATTGGCCGCACCGACCACGAACTTCTTCAGCTTCCTTACGTTTGGCCAAGCAACCTCTGCCGGCCAAGCAACCTTTGCAAAGCTTCTTGTCACCTTGCTGTACGCATGCGGGTGGATCGGGTGGAGTCTGGAAAGCGGGTTGCTGAGATGGATAACCGTTGTTGCCGTCATGTGGGTTGACAAGCTGGGTCAAGCCACCTGAGAAAATCCTGTTTCCGCTTGGATCGATGGCCGGTAAAGATAATGTGTTGCAACCACCAAGCAACATTAAACCGACAACCAGAGGTAACAAGTAAGCACCACAATACGAAAGCAAACGAAACGAAGAGCAATTGTCCCTCGTCGGAATCAAATTCGTTTGTCTTATTTGTCGGTACATCCGTTGTTACCAATCCAGTCCATGCTACCGCAAGTTTCGAATGGTTGCGGTCTCCTGCCGTCCGTGAGTACTTCACGGTCCACCTAGTTCAAGTTGGCCTAGTTCAAACAATAGACCGTTGGAAGGTTAACCTACGATTCGAGCTGCGTGCCAAATTCGCTCTGAATTCCACCCCGAAACGCGATTTTGGCGAAGCCCTCGGGCGAACGTTATCGATTGGACGCGACCTTAGCGTTCTTGACGATAAATCAAGCAAACGACTACGAAACGATAAGCACTCGATAAAAGTCCGATAACAGATGTACGAGAGCAATAGAACGACGTTTGTGAGCAATGGAGTTCTTACGTGAACAAAAAACTTGTCTGGTACCTATTGCCAATCTGTGTCGGCATCCTCAATTCGGGGTGTAGAACTTGCTTGCCCGATGATCAGCCTAGCCGTCTATTCGAAGTGTATCAGCAACAAAAGGTCTGCGCACCCATCGTCATCGATCGTCCGACCCGAATAGTACGGCCTCTCGACCAACCGCTCGAATCAAGACCTGTTTTTGTTCCGAGTCTTCGCTAGTTGCGAATTAAAGCATTGGTTATGGCTTGAGCGAACTTGTTCGTTACAATCGTAAAGATCGTCTCTCCTGTTTTTCCCATCCGTGAGATCGTTAGGTTTCGTCATCCAACCCAATAGCCCCAGGGCAGGTGACTCTGTTTGCCCCGCAGCAGTGTAAACCGGACGTTTTCAACACAGAAAGTTCCTCAAGATGAAACAGCTACTTTCCACCTTTTTGCTTGCCTGCTTTGTTGCCATGATGACGCCGATAGCCATGTCGCAAACCATAACCAATCAATATTATGAGATCATCGAGTACCAAGGAATCGCGCCGGATCGCCTTAGCGAATTGGATGCATTTTTGGAAAAAGCCCTAATACCATCCCTCAATCGCATGGGCATCGAAAACGTAGGTGCTCTCTCGCTCGAAGCACCAGTAGACGGCAAGACATCTTTGTATTTGCTGATTCCACTTTCTGGTGCAGGCCAAGTCGCGGTGGTGCTGGACGCTTTGGGTAAAGACCAAGCCTTTCTTGAAAATGGCAAGTCCTATCTGGAGACGGACATCAAAAAGCCAGTCTATACTCGTATGAGGAGCGAACTACTCGTCGCCTTCAATTGCTTTCCAAAGTTAGCTGTCCCCAAGCAAAAGATCGAGAACAAGGACCGGATATTTGAGCTCCGAGTTTACGAAAGCCCGACAGAGCGCATGGGGGTAATGAAGGTCGATATGTTTAACAGTGGTGAAGTGCCAATATTCTTGGATTGCGGCATCCAGCCCGTCTTCTTCGGGCAAGCCATCATTGGCGATCGAATGCCGAACCTGACCTATATGACTGTCTACGACAACGCTGCGCAACGCGATGCATGTTGGAAGAAATTCCAGAGCCATCCAGACTGGTCCAAACTCAAAGTCGTTGAAAAATATGCGGGGGCAGTTTCCAAGATCCACAAGATCAATCTGTTGCCACGAACCTATTCGCAGCTGTAGTCCTACGAGTTGCTTGCCACGGATGCTGGCTTAACGCAGAATCTCGACCGATCCTGCCGCCATCGTAAGGATGGCGGTAGGCAACGTTTTGTCGATATCCGGAAAATAGTCGGGCGCATGAAGGCTGATAGTTTGCCCTCTACGTTGCATTGCGTCAAAGCGCCCCGACTCGATCGTCCCCACGCGATACATAACGCTCGGTACCCCAGCGATTCCGTATTGGCTAAAGTCCTCGCCGCCCATCACTTGGTCCGCTTCCCCCACACGCTCCTTGCCGATTGTGTTCTCAAGCGTTTTGCGAAGCCGTTTCGTCAATTCCACATTGTTGAACAAGGCTGGAGTTCCATCGGACAGTGTGATCACCGGCTCGTCGGCACCGTAAGCCGCAGCGATCGCTTTGGCTTTGCGATGGATAGCGTCGATAAGCAGTTTGCGGACTTCGGGCGTGTAGCTTCGTACTGTTAATTGCAGATCGCATCGATCACCAATGATGTTGTGCTTCGTTCCGCCATGGATCGCACCCACGGTGATGACCGCGGGCTCTGTCGGCTTTACCTCGCGACTCACAATCGTTTGGAGGCTCATCACCAACTCGGCGGCCTGAACAATGGGGTCGATTGTCGTGTTTGGGGCTGCTCCGTGGCCGCCCCTGCCTTTGACGACGATGTCCACGCTATCCACATTGGCCATCATATATCCCTCTCGCAGCCCAACGGTTGTCGCCTTGGTCGCTTCGCAATGTAGCGCCAAAGCAAAATCAGGCTTCTTAAACTTCGTGAACAGTCCATCATCGATCATCTTCTGGGCGCCACCGCCTCGCTCTTCGGCAGGCTGGCCTACCAACATCAGCGTGCCTCGCCATCGATCTTTGTTCGCCGCCATCAAACGGCTCATTGCAATCAAATTGGTCATATGAACGTCGTGACCACATGCGTGCATGATGCCGGCCGAAGCGCCCGATGCCAGCGTGGTCTTCTTCGTTGAAGCACGAGGTAAACCGGTAACTTCCGTTACGGGCAACGCATCGAGATCTGTTCGCAACATTAGCGTTGGCCCAACACCATTAGTTAGGATACCCACCACGCCATGACCTCCCAACCCTGTCGTCACATCAAACCCTGCTTTCTTCCAAGCGGCCGCAACATACTTGGCCGTCTCTACCTCTTGGTAGGACAACTCAGGATTCTCATGGAGCCACCAGTAGTCTTTAACAATCGACGGTAAGTTGGTATCGATCCATTTCTGAATCCACGCCGTTCCGTCCGTTTGCGTTTTGGACTCTTTGGGTTCCTGGGCCAAAACGGAGAGCCCCAACTGTGGAAGACCGACACAAACAGTTATCAGGCCGATCAAACGCAATGACTTCATAATCACTTCTCCATTTCAATAAGACGTTGGCAGATCTCTTGAACCTGCCTCGGGTCCACGTTTTTGTTTTTCTTTTTTGCAGGGCCAACTAAAGAAATCAAGGCCTTGTTGTTTCCGGCCCTAAACTTCTCGATGACATCCGGATTCTCGGCGAGCAGTTGCTTGCATAGCGATTCCAACTCGCTTGTGTCTACTTGCTCGATTCCAAGTGACTCGATTGCTTTCTCGGCTGAAAGTCCAGGCTGGCTAATCATCTTTCCCAGCGCCTCCTTGCCACGCGTCGTATCCAACTTGCCGGTCTCGATTGCCATCAGCAGTTTTGCAAGCGACTCAGCAGCGATGGGATAAGATTCGATTGGAGTGTTGCTTTCATTGAGATAGCGAAGCACGTCTTGCAACATCCAGGAGGTGGCTCGTTTCGGCGAAGCACCCGCCTCGACCATCTCTTCAAAGTACTCCACGACGCCTCGGCCCTGCTGAATCAATGTCTCGGCTTCGCTGGGTTTGAGAGCAAGCGTCTCAACAAGGGACTTGCGGACAACGGCGGGTGTTTTGGTTGCGGCTGTTCGCGCTCGCTCAATTTCTGATTCTCCCAACACAACAGGTACCAAGTCTGGGCATGGGAAGTAGCGGTAGTCGGCAGAGTCTTCCTTTTCTCGTTGCATTTCCGTTTCACCAGCGGCATCGTTCCAACCACGCGTTTGCTTCGGCGACTGGCCAATAGTAAGCCCTGTTTCCTGGAAGACCTCGAACTGACGCTTGGCTTCGTAGAGAACGGCGCGTTCCACCGCCCGGAAACTATTGAGGTTCTTAATTTCGACTATCGGTGTGGCAACGGTTTGGCCGTCGCGTTGGAGATGCAGATTGACGTTTGCGTCGGCGCGTAACGAACCCTCCTGCATATTGCCGTCGGTAATCCCCAAAAACATCATCAGCAATCGCATTTCCGTGAGATAGCTTTTTGCCTCTTCGGCACTCGACAATTCGGGCTCGGATACGATTTCTAGAAGTGGAGTTCCTGCACGGTTGAGATCGATGCGAGAATCAGCCCGCCCGGCGACTTCATCATGCATGCTCTTGCCCGCATCCTCTTCCAAATGTGCTCGAACGAGTGCAATCTTTTTCCGGGTCGGTTCGCCGGTCTGCGGATCTTGCGAATCGATCTCCAGAAAACCACCGCAGCAGATTGGTAAATCAAATTGACTCGTTTGGTACCCTTTGGGCAGATCAGGGTAAAAGTAGTTCTTTCTGTCCCATTTGGTGAACGGGGCTATGGTGCAATTCAGGGCGATGCCAGCTCGAACCGCCAGCTCGATTGCTTTCGCATTGAGAACAGGCAGTGAGCCAGGCAACCCCAAACAGACTGGGCAAACCTGAGTGTTCGGAGCGGCGCCAAACTGAGTGCTGCAACGACAAAACAGCTTCGTTTCTGTCTGGAGCTGAACATGCACCTCGAGCCCAATCACAGTTTTATACGGAGTATTCGAATTCATGGAGGCAATAAAAATGTGCGATGTTTCTTGGTCAAAGCCCACATTCTATCGAAATGGTAGAAAATGTGGCGCGGCTACTTGTTCGATGGACGAAGGTCGAATTTTGGCGATTCGAGTCAACCGATTGCCGTTCGAGCTGATAAACTTTAGGAATCCGCTCTCCGCCGGTGCAATAGCCCGATCCACCCAGCGGGAGAGTGACTTTGCGTTCAAACCCCATTGAATCAAACCGGACGATTTCAGTTGGTAAGGAAACAGTGCCGGATGGTTTCTACTTCGGAAAACAATGTTCGTCTCGTCATTAAAACATACGGTTGTGTCTCTGGTCCTGTCACTGCTTTGGATTGGAACTAACTCGGGCTTGTTCGCGCAAGACTCGGTTGAGGAGACTGAGTTGGGAACGCACGGATTTGCACAATCGAGTGACGTGCGGATTCATTATGTCACCAAAGGTCAAGGGCCATTGGTTGTGATGATCCATGGCTTTCCCGACTATTGGTATACCTGGCGAAAGCAGATGCCGGCGATCGCCGAAAAGTTTCAGGTCGTGGCCATCGATCAACGAGGATACAACGAAAGCGGACAGCCATCTGGAGTCGAAAACTACAGCATGGATAAATTGGTTGGCGATGTCGGCAATGTCATACGACACTTCAAACGCGACAAGGCGATCATCATTGGTCATGATTGGGGAGGGATGGTAGCGTGGCAATTTGCGATGAGCCAACCGTCGATGACGGAACGGTTGATCATTCTAAATCTACCTCATCCCAATGGATTGCGCCGGGAGTTGGCAAACAATCCTGAGCAACAAAAGAACAGTGCCTATGCAAGATTCTTTCAAACGCCAGGTGCCGCGTCCCAATTGAAGGCGGCATCCTTGGTGGAATGGGTAAAGGACCCTGAGGCCCGAGCAAAATATGTCAAGGCAATGGAGCGGTCATCCATGGAAGGAATGCTGAATTTCTATAAAGCAAACTATCCACGTGAACCTTATACTTTATCGCAGGATCTGCCGCCAAAGGTTCAATGCTCGGTTTTGCTGATTCACGGGCTAAAGGACAAAGCACTGCTGTCGGATGCTTTGAATGGGACATGGAACTGGCTTGAAAAGGACTTGACCCTCGTAACCGTTCCAGAGGCGGACCACTTTGTGCAGCAGGATGCGGCAGAAATCGTTACTCGCACCATCGTGAATTGGCTTAATCGTTAGGTTTCGGCAAAGGCAGGTAGTGAGACTGTGGGATTTGTCCTGAGAATCAGCTTTGCAATCTTGACGTGTGTGTCGGTCGCGTTTGCCGTGTGCCAATCGCAATCGTCAAGGCAGCAAAAAGAATCGCAGCCTTCACAGGGACAATCGTACTCTCGTGGTTTTGGCGGT
>JANMNR010000626.1:0-4007 GCA_031368325.1 Pirellula sp. | reverse complement strand
TCTTGCGATCGTTTAGTTGTTGCAAAGAGAGGTTCTTAGTACCTCGTTCCATAAGACTCCCGAGCAAACTCACGGCCGCTGATTTGCCCATCAACGTTTTCTCATCACCGAAACGCAACTTCAAATTCAAGTTGACGGTAGCACCGCGCGTCTTCTTCGGTAGAAACGCAGCTGGGATTCCCGTCTTTAACTCACTACGAACCAGTCTTGCCTCTATGTTTTTGGGAGTTGGGTCAAACTGCTCGCCTTCGCTCACGGCCTCTCTTCCCTGGTAGCCCTCAACAAGCTTTGCGACATTGACCCGTTCTGGAATGCCGATAGTCTCGGGTTTGTCGTTTGGAATAAACAGCCCGACTGTGCGATTGCTGCGCACGAGATACTTCGCGGCGGCGTTTTGAACCTGCGTTACCGTCACTTTTTCGACTTGATCGCGGTACAGAAAGTAAAGCCGCCAATCACCCAAGGCCGCCCAATCACTCAGTGTTCCCGCCAAACGGTCGGTTCGTGACGCCACCACCTCCCGATAGTTGAGTAGCTGGTTGCGGGCTCGCTCTACTTCTTCGATGGTGATGGGTGAGTCAGATAGTTTTTCTAGCGTGTCGAGCATCACGGATCGAGCGTCCTCTACCCGCTTGTCGTTCGCAACAGTGGCGAAAAAGAGAAGCGCTCCAGGATCGTAAAGACCATACGCACTACCAGAAATCCGAGTTGCATTCTTGGTTTCAACCAACGCTTTATAAAGGCGACCACTGGGTTCATCGGTCAGAATGAATGTTAACAACTGCACGGCAGCACCTGCAGGATCGCTGCCCGCCGGAATATGATATGCGGCGCCAACCATTTGGATGTCTCCGACTCGCCGAACAATCGTGGTTCGGTCACCATCTTGCGCCGGCTCGACGGTATACGTTTGCGGAAGGGGAGCCTTGGGTTTAGCGATTGATCCAAAGTACCTTTGGATCAGGGTGAGCGTTTTCGCCTCGTCGAAATTCCCGGCAATGATCAACATCGCGTTGTCTGGTCGATAATGCTTTTTGTAGAATGCACGCAGCACCTCGCCAGGTACACGTTCGATATCGCTTTTGCTACCGATAACGGACTTGCCATAGTTGTGCCAAAGATAAGCTGCCGAAAAAATTCTTTGCCCAAGAACAATTTGAGGATTGCTTTCAACCATTTCAAATTCGCTGCGTACAACCGTTGCTTCGGTTTGAAGATGTTCTTTGAGCAGCTTGCTATTGATCAAGCGATCCGCTTCGAGGCGAATCGCAAACTCGAGATTGTCATCCGTTGCGATTAGCGTTTCGTAATAGTGTGTTTGATCCTGCCCCGTTGAACCGTTAAAGTCCGCACCACGATCATTCAGCGAGTCGGTTATTCGGGGATTAAGCTCCGTTCCTTTGAACAACATATGCTCCAGCAGATGCGCCATACCGGTCTCTCCATACCCCTCATGGCGTGCCCCGACAAACACAGTGCAATTCACTGTGACCTTGGGTTGGCTGCGATCCTCGATGAGCAAGATCTTGAGACCGTTGTCGAGCGCATACTCGCTGATCCCCTCAATCGTACCGATCTTTATTGGCATCCTGTCGTCGGCAACTCCGTTGGCAGATAGTGCATAGGCAACCATAGTGACCACGAGCAAGCACTGTCGAAATCCTGCGCGTAAGGTGACTAGTTGCATTGTGAAAAGGTCCTGAAACTCGCAAAATGCGCGGTCGATTCTAAGAAGGCTACCATTGTAATACAATTTAGGAGTCTCGTAGATTGGCATTCATCGAACTAGCAGAAACAGATTGGGTAATACAATGGCATGGCAACGCGTTTGCGATACAAGCGAGCTGAGGGAAGGCGAGTCGCGGGAAGTTGTGTTCCAGGGAGACGTGATTGCCATTTACCGTCATGCCAACGTGCTATACGCCATTGACGGCATATGCATGCACCAGGGAGGGCCGTTGGCTCGCGGCAGAATCGCGGACGGGATAGTTACTTGTCCGTGGCATGGCTGGCAATATGAACTGGCGACCGGAAATCACGCGCCAACCTGCAAACCCATGCTAAAAACCTTCAAAATCCGAGAAAACGATGGGGTAATTGAGATTGACTTGCCGGCGTAACTGTTTCTAGGATCCGGCGTGGGCTCATCGTGTGTTTTTAGTTGAGAGGTTTGATTTCCAAACCTTTTGTCTTGAACGTCGCACTGGGACCAAAGCAAAACAGTCATTGAGATTGGACATTGGGTCAGGGAGGACCGCAGTGCAAACTATAAAAACCGCAGTCGTTGTTGTACTTTTGCTCTTCGTACTTTACGGAGGCTATGTCGCCATGAACGGCACCGATACGCCACTCAAGGCGGAATTGGAACTGGGGCAACTCGATACATTTCCTGACGTATCAGGCCCAAGCCCCATTGGATCGACTCCCGCGGGAAATGCGTCCAACGCATTCGACATGTTCAACAGCTCCCCATCAAAAGGCTTCGGTTCAAGCCCATCTCCCAACGCTTTTCCGCCTGCGACGATGGCCGGCACGGAACCAGCCGTCCCACCGATCACCTTTCCAAATTCAACAGCACCATCGCTCCAACCCGCTCCTCTGCTCATACCTTCTGGACTCCCAAGTGCGAACGCCTCATCGGCCAATGCTTTGCCACCACTGGCTAACATACCGTCCGCGAATTTCAACCCATCTTCGGCGCCATCCGATGACGATCGATCTCCGCAGAACCTAACGTCACCAAGCATTCCTATTTCCACCAATACGCCAAATTTTGGAATCAGCCTGCCAGAGGTTTCTAAAGAGTTAGGGGCCACTTCATCGCCATCGATAAGTCCACTTCCGCCTCTTGGTGCTTCACCCGACCTCAGTATAAGTCCAACGTCCAGCGGAACGGGCTCCACATCGATAAAGTCATCCGCCAGCAGGGCATATGAAAACGCAAAAGATCTAGCCATGGAACAGATCGAGCGACACAGTCTCAAGGATGCTCTGGCGACTCTCTCCGTTTTCTACAACGCAGCCGAACTCACAACCGAACAACGCAACGATCTTCTCGATTTGCTCGATGCATTGACCCGGGAGGTCGTGTTTTCTCGACAACATTTGCTCGACGTTGCCTACATTGTTGCCCCCGGCGAAACGATCGAGCAAATAGCCAAACGCTACGAAGTTCCGACCGATATCCTAGCTCGAATTAACGCGTTGGATCCAAACGCTCCACTTCGAAGCGGTGAAAAGCTTAAGGTGGTTCCCGGTCCGTTTCGTGCCGAAGTCGACCTAGCCAAAAATGAACTTACCCTGTTTGTCGGAGCTGGAGATCTCTACGCTGGAAGATACCCTGTTACTTTCGGCTCCGAGCCTTCACCACAGCCTGGCAATTTCCAAGTCAGGACAAAGCAATTGAATCGAAACTACTACGGCAGTGTTCAAATGCAAGCGACTGATCCTCGCAACCCATTCGGCGGATACTGGATCGATTTAGGGCAGGAGCTCTGTATCCATGGATCGCCCACCGGCGGTTCCGGGGATAGCAAATTGGGCTGCATCAGCTTGGCACCGATGGATGCGAATGACGTTTACGGCATGTTGAGCAACGGCTCACAAGTCACTATCCGACGGTAGTTCAATTCGATATCGCAATCGTACAAACCGTCGAGTGCGATTCTCCGGGCGCAAGCTCAATCCTGCTGGCGCCAACATTGGCGGTCTCAATGCAAACCATTGCAGGCCACTCGTCATCGCCAAAGTCAGCCATCCGCTTACTCTTGTCGATCCAAGGGTTCCAAACAACCGTCGAATTCGACCCGGTCTTTGAAACTCGAATAACACGATCGAAGCCCATGTCTCTTAGATCGCACGCACTCTGAGTTTCCAGATACACTCGATCGGTTTCTCCCGCAACCTGGATCGTCTCGCCACTCGCTTGTTTCAGCAACCCATGTTCGACTTTATCGATATAGCTAGCTGTTTCTAATCCACCAATCGAAATGGATCGTACGTCGCTC
>JANMNR010000577.1:0-16759 GCA_031368325.1 Pirellula sp. | reverse complement strand
ACCAATTCGAGGCTTGTCACTTTTTACGCCACCACTGTTCTCTCGACATCCCCAGCTTGATTGCCGTTGTTTCTATCTGAGACGCAAATCGAACGGCATCTACGTAATAGCCAGCGGTCGCAACGATTCCGCCCGCCAACTTGGATTGCCAAAACCCATTCAAGCGATCCATTAACTCTTCACGGGTCCACTTCGCTAGTATCGACGCAGCAGCCGACGGGAAAATCGAGTCGCCATTCACCTTGAACTGAATCTGCATCGGATGCCCGTTCCACTGCGCCGAGTAGCGACTACAAGCCTGGCTTTCAACTACGATATCAAACCACTCCTCGTCAAACAGGAATGTTAATATCGCTTGGTAACGATTGCGTCCGCCATGCTTGTCGCAATAAACCTCGACGTTCTCGCCTTTTTGCGCAAACGCAGTGATCGATTGTTTAACCAACGCTAGCGATGCTTCGCTGAGCAACGTCGACTTATTGCCGGTCCGATCCACCTCACGATTGAACTCGACTTCATCGATCACCCGCATCCGAGCTCCAACCAGCTCAATCGCGTGCGATTTCATTTTGGTTAGCGCCGCCTGAAAGTACGTAGCCGGATCCGCTATCGTTTGATCAAGCATACGCGTATGTGCCGACCCTCGCTTTTCATACCAAGGGACCAATCGCAATCGTTCCCAGTCTGGACCAGCAAAAGCAGCGATCTTGGAATCCCACTCCGACGGTATACTTCCATCGATTGCGAAAGCCAAAAATCGAGCCCCAAGAATAAGCCCCTCGACCGCGAGCACATCGCGATGGATCTTCTTCGAGTCACCTATCGGAACGTGAGTGGAAGTCGTCTTTAGTGGCTTAGCAAGAAACTCAGGCTCCAGGAACCACGTCATATCTGCAGCGTCCATCCCACTTGGTACACGCCACGCTGTCGCGCCAATCGTTAGAGGTCCCATGCTTGGACCATAGCCGGCCTCGTCCACACCAATCAATAGCTTCGAGCCCAACATCAAAAGCTCTTTCGCGTTTCCACTGGCTTCTTGTCCGCGTCTTTGTCTCCGTTGGGTTTGTCCCCTTGAAAAAACTTGAACGGAAGATTGAACAAATCGAGATCCATTTTCGGCAGCGCACCACCACCTGATTTGTCGGGTGCTGGATCGTCAGGGCGAGGAGGCAACGGCTCGATATCAATCGTCCCAACGACAACTAATCGCTCAGGCAATTGCGTCAAATGCAATTCGGCACCTCGAAACCACTGAAGCCATGGTGCTTGGTAATTGATCGGTGGCAAGCTCTTGGTCGCGTCGAAGCCCAGCGAAGATGCTTTTCCCCCCATCATATTGATCTGCTTTGGCCAAGCCGTGCTTTCCCAAAGCTCTTTTTGCGATTTGGCTGCGTTTGGCTCAAGGACATATTTTCCGCCAAGCGAACACTGCAACTTTGCATCGAGAATTCTTTCGGCGAAAACCAGCGACTCCTCCGGTGGCAACTTGAGCTGATGCTGAAGTGAATCGAGCAACATCAAGTTCCCTCGTGTCGTTTGTGCCGCACGTCGAAACCAAAACGTGTTGAACCATGCCGACAACTTACTTTTCTCCAAGTCTCCAATCCGAATACGGCCTTGCGCGAAATCGTTGGCAGGAACCGGCCGCAAGTACAGCGCGCAGTTATCCAAGATCGATCGATCAAACGAGAGGACGCTGAAAACGTTCATTTGCCACCTCCAGGCACCAAGAATCAGCTTCGAAAATCCGAACGCGTCGGGAGGTCCTCCGCCCAGACCTAAAGGCAATTGATCTAGATAGCCTGGTCTCGGCCATGCGCCCAAGTAGGCTGGTAACGATTGCAATGTCCGAAGCGTCGAGAGCAGACCTTTGGTTTCACCTGGAACCGGTGGCACCATATCCTTTAAGCCGGCAAACATTACGTGGTCTGGAGAATAGGATCGACTAATGCTCTGCCCGGCTAGATGCACCTGACAATTGATGACATCATCCGGAGGCAATTGAATCTGAGTACGGACCGGGGGTGCGAGCATGTTTGAAAGCCAACCGTACTTCTCACGGCCGAGCGGAGCAATGTAAGCTTCGAGTGCCAATCTTTCCACTCGCTCGTCGGGGCCCCTCGCAAAGCGGCGGACACCGACCATGAGCGGATCGGTCTGTTGCCATTGCGTTGCATAAAAAGTCGCCTGCTCTCGATACGCTTGGGCCTCCTCTACCGAACAATCGGAGAATTGCACATCCGCAATCGGTAGAAAGCTTCCTCGTTTGCCTCGCAAAGAGTCGTGCCATGAACCTGAAAAAGCAAGCGTCTGCGAACCATCAACGCGAGTCTGGAAACCCGGCGGCAAGTAACCGTCAGCCCCGAGGCGTTCGATACTCAGAACAGCATCTCGCATGCCTGTTTCGGCTGCTGAAGTTAAACTAGCAAGTTCGGCAATTTCGATCGCGGCCAATGCCTTAAGCCTCCGCCTCAGTTCAATTTGATATTGAGGCGACACCAAATTGCGAAAAAACTCCGACGACAGATAAACGAAGATGTCGTACTTGTTCTCCACTGGCATCATCAAGCGAGCGAACCGAAACGCTTTTGAGTCGCCCAACGAAGGCTCTTCCCCGCCGATTTGAAGAAAGCGTTCTGCAAGCCGCCGGCTGGTCGTTAAAAAAATATACGACCCCCGCTCAGCCATGAACGAACGGACCTGATTGTCTGGCGTACTAAGCAACGATACTTTCTCGCCAGCGATCTCAATTGTCTCAAGTTTGCAGCCCTCACTGGCAAGCCTTTTTGCAGCCGCCGTACGATCGGAGTTGAGCGATGACTTCAAGAGCGAAACGTTCTTTGCTTCGAACACCACTCCGAGTGACGGTCCCTCCTGGAGGTATAGGTCTTGGCCTATGATCGCCATATCACCGATGATGGAATCGCCGAAAAGTTTTGCGATCGCTGTCGTTTTGGTATTGAGCAACCGCTCCATCCGTTTGTTGGTCTCATAATTGAATCCGCGAAGGACCGCCATTTGGGCAAGATCGCCTCCGCGTGTCTCACTTAGAGATTGGAACCACGTATAGTTAGAAAAGCTCCCAAACCTTAGATAGTAACACTCGGGGGGAACCATTTTCGCAATCGGCTCGATTGCCAAGTTCTCCGGGGTATAGGGAACCGCGTGATCGACCCAACGTGGAGGTTCTGGAACTGGCACTAACTTCATACTGGATGGCGGTGCTTTGCGAAGCGATTCTAAAAACAGCTCAGCTCGCAAATCCGCGACACCCGCAACCAAAGCAATGGTTGGTAGCGGGTCCGACTGCTTGGCCTTTTTCGCGTCTTTTTTTACGAGGACCGGCACCTCGAAACCGTAACGATATGCCAACATGTGTGTCAAGTAACTCTCGACAATAGCTGGGTAGTCACTTCGCTCCAACTGCCGTTTGACCTGTTGAACATATCCGTCCCACCACGAACGCACCAACACTTGGAACTGTGGTGACGTAGGAAATCGCTGCGTCCCTCGCGGTGACGAACTATCGGGAATTGGCTCAGCAAGTTTGACGGGACGGACCTCGATTGTGGTTTCAACGTCGCCTGACAATCGAACTTGAAAGGGCTCGTGACCGCGAAACAAAAACTGAACACGAACCAATTCGAGTGGATCGATCTGCTCCTTTGCGTTTTGGATTGCACCGCGGATACGACCTATGAGACCTCCGTTTCCTATGCGCAATCTCTCGCCCGTCTGCGGTGAATGCACTTCAGGCGGTGAACTTGTCACAAAATCGATGGCAGGAAACATGACTCTGTCGCTCGGGTCCGAAACGAGAACGCGAAGAGTCGTTGTGTCCGCCAGCTGACCCGCTGGGAAAAAAAGTCTTGCGACACCATAGGGTTCCGAGGCAATCGCCTCCACTCCGCCCGCTGACGATTGCCCCACTAGCCTGGCAGATTGGCAAAAGGCCATTAAGGCAAACAACATGAATCGCAAGAAATTCGGCAAACTCGGTCGGCAAAGGTAAATCATTGAGTCACTCGGTTCCACTCCCGCGATCCCATGAGGATACAAACAGGTCTAACGCGTTGCGATGCAGTTCTGCAGAGGCCGCAAAATGCTCTCGACAATGTAGTTGTCCATGAGTTCCCGCAACAGAACTTCAAGACGAAGGACTTCGGTTTTGAATTCCTCATCGGGGCCAAGTGAATCAAAGCGACGCACAGTTATGTAGACGCTGAGCAGGTCTTCGCTGTACTCTCCCGACTTGGCTTGGAATACCGTAGAGCGAGTTTCAAAGTGGATGCGTGCGTGCGTTCGAAAAACATCGTCAAGCGACATTTGAATCACCGGCTCATAACTCATCAATTGCGAACCCGGGCGCTGAGCCATCGCATCCAACCCCGTCGGCATCCCAATCGCATCAGCCAAGATCTGATTGTGGTTGCCCCGGCACGCGTAATCAAAGCCATACATTAAGCCGATCGACTCACAATCGAGTTTACTAATCGACATCGTGTGCGGCACAAGATCGAGCACTTCGCAATGTTGCTCCATGGCTTCGACAAGCGAATTGGGATTAACGATGCCACTGCACATACGTCGAGGTTCGGCCGCTATCCAGCGGTACGCTCCATGTTCCTTGTTCTCCTCCAGAATAAATTCGCCGCGTTCACGCTGGTAGAAGTGCCTAAGTTTCGGATACCTTCTTTGCATTTGCTCGAAAAAATGCAGTACGGTCTCGCGTTGGTTCGGAAGATCCATTTCCGTGTGCAAGTGCATATTGATATAAAAGTCATCACTCAGTGAACTGTAGGGATTCATCATGCTGTTATTTCCTCGCAACCTTAGGAGTAATCCATCCATATCCAGCCACGCTGTTCGGCCTCAAGTATATGGCGATGCCCCAATGTTTCAAAGGCTTGACAGGTCAATGACCAAAGAATCACTCGCAACCAAGATCTGGCTGGGCGTCTGCTGAGGGATTTTTGCTGTAGCCTTCGTCAACCCAAGCGGATCAGACTCGCCAGCTAATGGGTTGATGTGCGTCAGTATCAAACGCGGAATCCTTGCTTTCGCTGCGCTATCCAAGACTGCACTGGTCCAGCTATGCCCTGTTTTGATTGCTAACTCGATCCAGTCGTCAGAAAAATTGCATTCATGGATCAGCCAGTCGACACCTTGGATCTCACGCCAGTATGCCGACTGGGGGGTCGCGGTAGTATCGGTAACATAGGCAAGTGAAAGCGATGGCCAATCCAATCGGTAACCGACACTGCCGCCCGGGTGTTCGAGTGGAAACCATCTGCATTTGGCGCCATTTAAAGCAAACTCGCTTCCCAATTCCTCAATGGCGTGCCATTCAATGGGTGGTAAAACTGGAAACAGCAACTCGTGGAAAAGATGTGCTTGTATGGCTTCAAGCTTGGCTCTTTCTCCGTAAACATGAATCTTGCGAAGCGGTGTAACCGCTACGAAATCGAGAAAAAAGGTCAGTCCGAAAACGTGATCTAAGTGCGCGTGACTGAGCAGGATTGAGATCTCTTCTTGATCCAGCAGTTTTTCCAGCCGAAAAAGTCCGCTGCCCGCGTCAAGCAAAAGACCTGCTTCAGGAATAAAGAAACAGCTCGTGTGACGTGTTGCACTGGGATGGTAACCCGCCGTTCCTAAGCAGTGCAGTTTCATGCGTTTTTAGCTCCGGGTGTTCCAGGCGGGTCCATCGAGAAGTTCATATCCAGAGTACATAGCATAACGCATCGAATCCCATTTGGGGCTAGCCTAGCCGAATCGAAACCAGAACGAGCATACGCATTGACTTTCCACAGAGTATTCAATCTCAAAAGAACACATGTTCCGCTGTTTTTCGAAGCATCCATTGTTTGTCACTCCGTGACAAACAATCGAGCTCATCGCGAATAAGACCGATAGAATTCGCATAGGTGTGTCCGTCGCTGACTTGGAATGGACAATCGGAAGCCCACATCAACCGCTTTGCGCCAAATTCACCAACCAATCGCTGGATCATCGGGCCAAGATCGTTGTAGGGCGATTGCTTTTTGCCAAGCGCGTAGAAAGCACTTATCTTTACAAAGACGTTTTCGTACTTGGATAGTCGGCAGAGATTGTTCAAGGCGTTGGGATCGATCAAACCCGTGATTCCGATCCTCGCAAAATGATCGATTACGACGCGTGTCTTGGGATACTTCTCGCACATTGCATTCACAATGGGCAAAGCGTCTGGATCCGCCAACAGGCACATGCTCTGTCCCGAATCCGCCGCATAACTCCACATCTCATTCATTCCGTCTGAGTCTCGCCATTGACTCGCCTTGTCTCGGTCTGCGTAAAGTCGAAATCCTCGAATCCCTTTTTCCCCCCACACTTTCATGGTCCGCGTCACAGCTTGTTTATTCTCATTAATGATCGCGACGCCAGAAAAAACACCTGGATACTTCTCCATGCAATCGAGCATATACAGATTGTCATATCCGTAAAAACTCATCTGAATGAGCACTGCTCGAGTTACTCCTTGAGGCTTGCAATGAACAAATAGTTCGTCCGGAGTGAAACTGGCTGGGAAAATTTTGGCAACCTTAGAGTTTTCCGATAATGGGTACTTCTTAGTATCAGGGGTCCAAACGTGAACATGGGCGTCAATCCATTCTGATTCTGAATCGTTGGCTAAGGCTTCAGACTTCGTTTGAGCGGAACTTAACAGACAACCGCTTACGGCTGCCGATTGCATAAACTGGCGTCTAGAAATCATGAATTACTCCCGACTGCAATTGTTCCACTCTAGCAAGCAGCTCCGATAAAACCTCGAAGCCTGCTCAACTTGCTTTAACTCAATATACTCGACCGCAGCGTGTGCCTGATCAATGCTTCCTGGCCCAAAAATAATGGTGGGAATTTCGGCGCGGCCGAGTTTGCTGGCATCGCTCCCAAAAGGGACGCCGATGGGCTCGTCATTCCCTCCTTTCCCTTTCAAAACACGTCTAGCGGTCCGAACGATCTGACTCGACGGATCTACTGTCCACGCTTCGTCGAGCAACATCGGATCTTCCATGCGGACGTCCAAGGTCGGATCATCGCGTCTCAAGCCATCGATCAGCTTTTCGTAGTGCTTCCATACGTCGGAAACAGTTTCGGTGGGCAACAGCCGTCGGTCGATTTCGATGACACAATGATCTGGAACAAAGTTGACCTGCACGCCGCCGGCGATTTTGCCCACGTTGCAACTGGCAGGCCCCAGCAGGGGGTGCGAGGCGCGGGCAAGTGTTACCTGGTCCTGCTCGATCGCCAATGCAACGCGTGCCATATGATAGATTGCGTTTGTTCCCAGATGCACCTTCGAGCTGTGCGCCGATTTTCCATACGCGTGAATTCTCCATCGAAGCACACCCTTGCTTGCAATTGCCACGCGCAGATCCGTCGGCTCCGCAACGATCGCAGCCGCCGCGTCGATTGCCTTGCAAAGCGCCGTCACGCCCTGAAAGGAAAATTCCTCGTCGACGACTGCCGCAAGCAACACATCACATGGAGGCACCATTCCATCCGCTTTCAATCCAGCCACGGCGTGCATCATTCCCGCCAAGCCCGCTTTAGTATCACAGGCGCCGCGTCCATACATGAGGCCGTTTTCCACAATCGGTTCAAACGGAGGTATCGTCATGCCTTGAACGGACACCGTGTCCATATGAGCTTCGAGCACGACGCGTTGACTTGAATCGACACCGGGTAATCGGGCTATAATATTCGATCTCGCTTCGATCACACCATGTGCATCGAAGACACTTTGCCGCCAAGTCTCGATCCCTCTGCTTTCAAAGAATTGCTCAACATAGCGAGCGATCTCTGCTTCGCCTGGTCCATTCTCATAAAAAGCATTAACGCTATTGATTCGAATCAGATCGGCAAGCGTTGTAGTTAAGCACATCGTCTCAAATCTTGGAGTGAAAGAAGGTATTGGCCGTTTGGAATACTACGCAAGGATTCCTTTTGCTACTTGGCCTGCAACGTCTGTCAATCGAAAGTCTCGTCCAGCATAACGGTAGGTCAATCGTTCATGATCGATACCAAGTAGATGCAAAATTGTCGCGTGCAAATCATTGACGTGAAGTTTATCTTCGACTGCATAATATCCGTAGTCATCGGTCGCGCCATAAGCGAGTCCCCCTTTTACGCCAGCGCCAGCCATCCACATCGTAAAGCCGTGCGGATTATGGTCGCGACCATCAGTCCCCTGCGCAGTCGGCGTGCGCCCAAACTCACCTCCCCACAGCACGAGTGTGTCTTGCAACAGGCCTCGCGCTTTTAAGTCGGTCAGGAAGCCGGCAATTGGCTTGTCCACCTCGGTCGCGTTCTTGGTATGCCCCTGATAGAGGTTGCTGTGCTGATCCCACTGCACTTCGCTATCGCTGTGCGTGACTTGGACGAATCGGACACCGCGTTCGAGAAACCGACGAGCCATCAAGCACTGGCGTCCAAAGTTTTCTGTGATGGGGTCCTCAATCCCATAGCTACGCATCGTGGCAGCGGACTCGCTCGAAAGATCCTGTATCTCAGGCACCAAGCCCTGCATACGATACGCGAGTTCGAAAGCGTTAAGACGTCCCTCCAACGCTTGGTCCTGTCCCGCCGTCCGAATGTGCTCGCGATTCATTTCGTTGATTAAGTCGAGTTGGCGCCGCTGTTGGGACAAATTGATGCGAGCATTCCGAACGTGCCTTACCGTAGCTCGTGCGGCCGACTGACTTGCGTTGCCAATCGGAGTCCCCTGACAATACGCCGGCAGAAATGCGGAGCCCCAGTTGTTTACGCCACCATGCGCCAAGGTTGGACAGATGGTTATAAACGCCGGCAAGTCTTGGTTTTCGGTCCCCAACCCGTAAGTCACCCAAGAGCCAAGACTCGGTCGAACAAACTGATCGCTGCCGGTATGCAGTTTGAGTGCCGCACCGCCGTGTGCGGGATTCGTACCATGCACCGAACGGAGAATGCAAAGATCGTCTACATGTTGCGCAACATGGGGGAACAGATCGCTCACCGGCAAGCCACTTTGTCCATACGGTTTGAATCTCCAAGGCGACTTAAGTAAGTTTTCGGCCTTTGCGAACAAAACTTTAGGCAACTCAAACGGTGCTGGTTTTCCGCTATCACGAGTCAACATCGGTTTGGGATCAAACGTATCGATTTGTGACGGGCCTCCTTTCATAAACAAAAAAACAATTCGTTTGGCTCGAGCAGGAAAGTGTGGTGGCTTGGCGGCGAGCGGACCCTCGACACTCTGAGCCGAATCGGCGAGCAGCTCCTCCTGCCCAAGCAAAGCACTGAATGCTAGATGGCCAAAACCGATGGCCGAATACTTCAACGCCTGTCGGCGGGTTTGAATTGCAAATGAATCTTCTATTTCGCTCACCTATTGTTACCGCACGTAAAGGAACTCATTGCAAACCAATAGACTCTGACACCACAAAGACCAATCGCGATGAATAGTTGGTGAGGAACTGGGGTCGGTCGTACCCTCCAGCCTGTCAACGTTGTGAACAAACGCAATGGCGCGAAGCGTTTCGGGTTCTGTAGGTGGCCGCCCCAACGCGAGTTCGAACGCAAATCGCATTCTCGTTCGATTGTCGGTTGAGTGGTCACAAATACGCTGCGCCAATGCATCGGCGGAATCCATGATCAGTTCGGAGTTCATCATCAACAGTGCTTGCGGCGCGACAACTGTGGAGTTGCGATGTCCGGTTGGCGCCGTTGGGTCAGGGAAATCAAACTGCTCAAACAAAGCGTAGAGATTGTTTCGAATGATTGGCAGATAAATCGAACGACGTAAACTATTGTATTCGGTGTGATCGATCGACGTATGGTCGAATACGAACTGTCGGTTACGCAGCGGGATGGACTTGCCACCCATCAACGAATCCAATCGACCGCTTACCGCCAAGACCGCATCGCGAATTTGTTCCGCGTCCAGTCGCTGAACTTGAAACCTCCATCGCAACCGATTTTCAGGATCCGCTAAAATGGCAGCGGCATCATCCAAACGCGACGAAGCCATTTGGTAGGTGCTTGACGAAACGATCAGCCGGTGCAGGTCCTTTGTCGACCAGCCACTTTCAGCGAAGTGCTGTGCTAACCAATCGAGCAATTCCGGATGGGAGGGGCGATCGCCTAGTCTGCCAAAGTTTTCGGTCGTTGTGACCAGTCCGGTTCCGAAGTGCCAACTCCAGATTCGGTTAACAAAAACGCGTGCTGTCAACGGATGCTGTATGCTGGCCATCCATTGAGCGAGTTCCAGCCGACCACTATGTTCTGGTGGAAGCTCCAATTCCATTTCGTCCTCGAGCATAACCTTCGGAAAACCTCTCGCGACACTCTTTCCTAAAGTACGGTGACTGCCTCGGACATGAATCGGCAGTTCCATGAGGACCGTGCCATCGGCAACACCCATTACCGAGGGACCATCCGCCGCATTGCTTTCGAACACGCGAGCATCCTCACTCAGCCGATTGTATTCCGCCAGTGTTTCAGCGTCGAAGGCTAGCTGAGGATTGGCCGGAACAGCTAGAAAACCTGCGGCATCAAACAATGCAGCTCTGGCCTCCTCCAACCGAGAATCGGCGATGCCCTTTGCTTTCGGATCGTCTTTGCGAGCAGCGTCCATCGCAGCCACAGCTTCCGCAAACAAATGTCTGTAGTACGATTCCAGGCCCACTAGATCATTCGTTTCGACAAATTCATGCCAACGCCCGAATATGGGATCGTCGCGACGATTGATGAGGTGTCGCCGGCAATGATGGAGAATATGGGGATGGAGATGTTGAGGCTCCGCAATGGTCTCAATGACTGTGAGCGGAGTCTCCAGGTCGAACTTTGTAGCCGCAACCAGATAGTCTGCCGCTTTCGCCCTCGCCTCGAGTCGAATTTTTTCCGTCGCTCCGCTTTTGAGCGAAGCGATCGCCGCCTTCTTTTCGGCAATCGCCTTTTCGATTTCTTTCACAGCCGACAGTTCCTCGTCGGTCGCAATGGAATGCTCATGCCAATGCTTGATCGCCCCCATGTTGGTTCCGTCGAACGTTTTGGTGCTCTTCAAAATTGCCGCAAGCGAGTAGTAATCCGACTGCTTGATGGGGTCAAATTTGTGGTCATGACAACGGACACAACCAAAGGTCATTCCCAAGAATACTTTTCCGATCGTATCCAATTGCTCGTCAATCGTATCCATTTCAAGCTTATCGCGATCCGGTTCCGCTAACACCTTGGCTCCGAGCATTAAGAAACCTGTTGCGATCTTGGTTCTTTGATCGGCCTGAGGCAACAGATCGCCGGCGATTTGTTCGATCAGAAAGCGATCAAAGGGCATATCGCGATTCCATGCCTCGACTACGTAATCACGGTATCGCCACGCGTTTCCATATGCAAGATTTTCGTCGAGTCCATTCGAGTCTGCATACCGAACGACATCGAGCCAATGTCGTCCCCATCGCACACCATAGTCGGGTGAACTCAAAAGACGCTCTACAAGGTTTTGATACGCTTGCGGAGAATCATCGGTTAGGAATGCAGTGACCTCCTGTGGCGTCGGTGGCATTCCCGTTAAGTCGTAGGTTAGACGGCGGATCAATGTCCTCTTGTCCGCCGCTGGCGATGGGGTTATCCCACTTTTTTCTAGCTTGGCTAATACGAAGGCATCGATGGGCGTCTTTACCCAGGGCTGATTTTGAACCAGGGGGATGGCCGGCTTGGCGACGGGCAAGAGCGACCAAAAATGCCGACCCTCTTCAATACTCATGCCTGTCGGCTTCTGACTGATAACGGACGCAGCCTCTATTCGAGGGTCAGGGGCACCGTTCGCAATCCATTTTTCAAGAGCGTCGACTTCCGTGGCTGTAATGCGACGTTTTGGTGGCATTTTCAAATCGGGATGGGTATATCGCACCGCTTGAACTAACAAGCTACTCTCGGGGTCACCCGCGACGATGGCGGCACCTGACTCGCCTCCTTTCAAAACACCGTCACGCGTGTCGAGCAGCAAGCCGCCATTCGCTTCGGATCCCGAATGGCATTCGTAACAATGCGTAACCAGAAGTGGACGAATCGACTTTTCAAAATCATCGAAGTCAGCCTTAGACAATTCTTGAGTCACAACCGCCACGAGGAGCGCGGCAAACATTCGTTTCCAGGACCATGTGTTCATGTAGCTCAATGTCACGACGAGCCCATACGTTGTCAAGTAATTTGTGGGGGAAATGGAAATCCACCGGGGCGTCAGCCGTCCATTTGACGCTTTCCATTCGTGTCCCCCTAAACTCTAATGCATATTCGAGCTGTAAGCGAAATTCGCTTCGCAAAGTCTCCAAGAATCCAACTCCAGCAGCGAATGCCATTCGAATCCACGGCGTGCTGCACGTCCATTTCCAACCAGAGCTAGTTTTGTGTCACCGGAATCACCCGCCGAAACATCTGCGACTCCTGAATTTCAACCGTCCGATGTGCAGCTTGCGGAAGTGCAACTTAAAGAAGCGATCCCCGAATCAGTTGTGACGGTGGAACCAACTGCAATTGTCGCTGACGCAGTATCGTCCGCGGTCGATGCGTTTCAACAGTTGGATCCGCGTTGGATTCAAGTGGAGGAACGCGGATGGTGGATTCTAACAGCGATATTGACGCTGATTCTATCAGTCTTTTGGTTGCTCGTTGGCTTTGTATTTCGGCAAGCATTTGATGTTATTCAGTGGTTGCTATTGCTGGTCGTACTGTCGGTTGCAGCGTTAGGCCTGTTCGCAAGCCGCACGATACCGCGTTGGACTTTTCAATCGACTACTTGGCGACTACGTGCGAACGGTCTAGAAATAAGACGTGGGATTTGGTGGCAACACCGCATCTTTATCCCTCGCGGTCAGATCCAACATACCGATGTCCAGCAAGGGCCTATCATGCGCATGTTTGGACTTGCAGTGTTGGTTGTCAACACCGGTGGGACACATGAGCCCGCGATCCCGCTGGCTGGGTTGGGTCTAGCGACCGCCGAAAGCACTCGTAACCAGCTGACTGCACCCATTCAGCAACCAAGCGGCGCGGAGCGACTGTAGTGGATGCCATTCACAAGCCTCGCTTTCTACACCCACTCTCGTTGGTATTCGAGGTTGCCACGATGGTGCGAAGCAATGTTTTGCCCACCGTCGTGGCTGTCTTTAGCGCAAGAAGCGGCAACTGGATTGGGTTCTCTATCGGTGTGGCGATCCTTTGCATTGGGATTCTGATTGCCATTATGCGATACGTTTCCTTTCGATACCGAGTCTGCGATGGCGAGCTCATTGTCGACCAAGGTGTTTTTGGTCGATTGCATCGTACCATTCCACTGCAACGCATTCAGAACATTGACCTATCTCAAAACCTATTCCACCGGCTATTCAAGGTGGGTGAGGTGCGAGTCGAGACGGGGTCCGGAAAGGAACCCGAGGCGGTCATGCGTGTTCTTTCCATTGTTGAATACGCAAGACTAAACAATGAGCTGACTACGCAACGCAAATCAGAATCGCGATCGATCGAATCGCAATCCGCCAATACTCCAGTAAATGCCCCCGCACTCGTCGACGAGCAACCGCAAAACGCAGACGGCACTCTCGTAGACGCAGATATTAATTCCTCGAACCGTCATTTGGTACTTGCACTGTCGCCCGGGTTGGTCGCACTAGCAGGTTTACTCAGCAACCGTGGCGAAGTGATTGCTGGCCTTGCTATAGGCTTTTTGTGGCAGTTACGTTTTGGCGAGAGCTTTATGCCTGGAGTTTCGTTTGGTCGAAATGAAGGCGACAGCATTCGCGTAGCCGCACAGTCCATTGCCCAGGATTCTAGTTTCTATCGCGGAATGATCGGAAACGTTAGGGAGAACTTTGGTTCATTGGGATTGTTCATGCTGGTAGCTCTTGGGGCGATGCTCTTGTTTGGCGTGCTTCGCATATTTTCCGCAGTTTGGTACCTCTTGAGATTTTATGGTTATAGATTGGAAGCGATTGACAGAACGCTGCACCTGCATTGTGGCTTGTTTACAAAAGTATCAGCCACGATACCACTTGGGCGTGTCCAATTCATCAGCGTTCACCGGACCTGGCTCGCTCGTCGCTTTGGACTCGCATCGATTCGAATCGAAACGGCGGGCGGGGGCGGAAAAGAATCGGAGAATGCGGCAAGCACGATTGGTCGCAGATGGTTTGTGCCCGTGCTGCGTTACGAAGATGTACCTCGAATTCTGGCCGCCATCGACCCGCGCATTGAGTTCAGCGATTCTACAATCGCTTGGCAACCCGTTTCTAAAGATGCTGGTAAGCGAATGATCCGAATATGGCTTTTTGCAGCGATTGCCCTGATCTGTGTCGGACTATTCGCCAGGCCGCTTTGGGGATGGATCCCAGGCGTTTTGGTGGGCTTGCTTGGCGTCTTTTACGTGAACAAGAAGAAGAAAAGTCGACGCTACTCAAGAACAGCTTGGGGTATCATCTACCGAAGCGGCACTTTTGTGCAAAAGTGTTCCATGACGTTCTTCGAAAAGATCCAAGCTGCAAAAATGAATCAATCGCCCTTCGATCGCCGTTGGAAAATGGGATCCTTGGTGGTGGATACGGCATCCGCCGGCCCGGCCGACCATTTGATCAAAGTAGAATTATTGGACGCAGACTTTGCAATGAACGAGTTCGCGAATCTACAGAACGCAATTTTAAATCAACAAACCAGACCGGCTTAACCACATCATGAAATTTGTACGCTCATTCGTTGTTTTTTGCTTGGCATCCCAAACCTTTCTCGACAATTCGATTGCAGAGGAAAAACAGCCAACAGTTGCTTTAACGAACATCGTTGTGTTCATATCGGACGATCATGGCCAACTTGATTCTCAGGCCTACGGTTCCACCGAAGTTCGAACGCCAAACATGGCAAAACTAGCTGAAGACGGCCTTAGGTTTACCCATGCGTTCGTGGCGTCACCGTCCTGCTGCCCAAGTCGTACCGCACTTCTGACGGGCCTTTGGCCTGCACGGAATGGCTCAGAGCCAAACCATATGGCCAAGCGACCGGACGTGGCTTCGCTTCCGCCCGTTCTTCATTCCCTCGGCTATGAAATCGCCGCCATCGGCAAGGTGGCACACAACGCCCATGCCAAAGACCACGGCTTCGATTACGTGGAGGGTCCCAATCAAGGCGTTTCAGAGTCGGACGCAGTGAACAAATTCTTAAGTGTTCGAGATGCGGCAAGACCACTTTGCCTTTTCGTCGGAACGCGGCACCCGCATACCCCGTGGAGCAACGAGCGATCCTACGATCCAGCTACGGTAGCTATTCCGCCAAACCATGTCGACACGGCAATCATGCGAGAAGAGCGTGCAAGTTACTTGACCGACATTACTAAATCCGACACCTTGCTCGGTGAAGTCCGTGCGATGGTCAACGAAAAAGTTCGTGGTGATACCTTGTTTGTCTACACGGCGGATCACGGCAGCGCTTGGCCGTTCGGAAAATGGAATTTGTATGATGCCGGCATTAGGATTCCACTCATCGTAGCTTGGCCCGGCCATATCAAGCCTGCCACCACGACCGACGCTTTGGTTTGCTGGCCCGACTTGCTCCCTACGTTTATCGAACTCGCTGGAGGAAAAATTCCTGACGGCATTGATGGTAAGTCTTTTGCTCGGCTCTTGCGCGGAACGGCAACAACACATCGCGATCAAGTTTTCAGCACACACAGTGGCGATGGCAATTTCAATGTGTATCCAATCCGAAGTGTCCGAACACAGGATTGGAAATACATTCGAAACCTACATCCCGAATTCCAGCACCACACTCATATCTCACGCTCCACCGGCCCAAGCGGTTTGGTCTATTGGAAATCGTGGCTCAATGCAGCCGAAAAAGACTTAGCCGCGGCATCAACCGTGAATCGGTACATCAACCGCCCAGCCGAAGAACTCTACAACGTCTCGGTCGATCCATTCGAGCTAAACAACCTCGCAGCAGATCCAATGCATTCCGCTCGAATTGCCTCCATGCGAAATGAACTCGACGCTTGGATGAGGGAGCAAGGCGACAAGCAAACCGTCTTTGGCCAGCCACTTCTTAAGGGCGAGCCGCCGGTGTTGATCACACCGGGCGCAGCCAAAAAGTAAGTTTACTTGCTGATCAGTTCTCACCTGACTATCCGCCCCAACCCCAATCGGACATCCTTTATTGCTCCGGTCCATCGTTACCTGTCGTTGGCACCAACGACATGACTCAACAACCAAAAGAGGAGGATGTTCGCCTTTATTGACGCGATAGCGGTGTCACCTTGAGTCGCAGCGTTTCGCCCTTACGTTGAACGACGATCTCCGTTTCTTGGCCAACCTTCAACGCATCGATCGCATACTTGTAATCGTAGAGGTTCTCCACTTTTCTGCCCGCCAATTCAATGATAATATCCTTTGGCTTTACACCCGCTTTGGCCGCTGGCGCTTCCTTGGTAACGTCAGCCAGCATGACCCCTTTGATGTCCCCTTGGACGTAGTCGGGAACAGAACCGAGATAGGCCGTCATAGCCGACCGTTCGCCTTGTCCCTCGGGAGCCTTCTGGTCACGGAACTCGGGGATATCCTTGGAGCTTGCAATCGACCTCGCTAACAACCCCATCAGCTTGGCCGTTTTGGCCGCTCCCTCATAGTTCAACAACTCCGGCGTATCGCGGGGCGTATGGTACTCTGCATGCGAACCCGTAAAGGCGGACAAAATCGGTACCCCTTTG
>JANMNR010000541.1:0-2986 GCA_031368325.1 Pirellula sp. | reverse complement strand
GGTATTTCCAACTCCACGAAGTTTGTCACCGAGCACTCAGGAAAAGCAACCCCTTAACATTTCCACGGGGACGCCCTTAGCGGGCTGCAGGATACTTTTTGCGGAGGATGGACCGGATAATCAGCGGCTCATTTCATTTGTCTTGAAGAAGGCTGGCGCCATCGTAACGGTCGTTGAGAATGGCCAGTTGGCTATTGGACATTGCGAGTCCGCATTTGGGCGGAATGAACCGTGGGATGTCGTGTTGATGGACATGCAAATGCCCGTTTTGGATGGTTATGCGGCGACCGCCGAATTGCGGGCCAAGGGCTATGGGGTGCCTGTAATCGCTTTGACAGCTCATGCAATGGATGGCGATGAAGCCAAGTGCATTCAAGCGGGTTGTGACGACTACACGACCAAGCCCGTCGATAAGGAAAAGCTTATCAGCAAGATCCTCAAATATTGGGTTAGGGCATTTTGAACACCTTGAGGACGGGAGGTTCCGTATACGGCTTGTCCCGGGTCGCCCCAATTGTTTCGAGCAAAACTATCCTCAAGCGACGGAGTGCATGGACGGTGTTCGTTGATGCTCCAATCGATCATTCAATCATCGTATGCAGCTCTATGGCCGTCTGTTTTTTGTTGTGATTTGCCTTTAGGATTCGCATGGACAGGAACTAGCTGCTTGGGAGGCCGACCATACGGGGCCGCCGCTAGATTGCCATTCACCTGTGCTGCACTGCGCGTAGAATGAGGGGCTCCAATAGTGTAAGCTAGTAAAAGTCAAGCTCCAGACAAAAGCATGGGAAAGCTCAATGGGTTTATTTGATGGAACCGTATTGGAACGGCCAGTGTTATGCGATCGATGTCATGCTGAATTGACGATTTGCAAGTGTCCTCCATTGGATACTCCAGCATCGAAGCAGTCGCTTAAAATCAGGCTCGAAAAGCGAAAGCGAGGCAAGCTGGTTACGGTTGTTAATGGCTTTCATTGTTCGGAGATGCAGATGGCTGAGCTCTTAAGTGCGCTTAAGAGCCAATGCGGATCCGGTGGTACCATCGATGGCGAGTGCATCGAACTGCAAGGTGACCATACACATCGCATTCGCGAAATCCTGATTGGTCGTGGGTATTGCCTATGACAATATGGCCTGAGATGCCTGACTGCGGCGTCTACCTGGTTTGGCCGAGCGATGGCCATGAATGGATCCACCCGGACGATGTCGCACAAGTCGGAAAGTGGATTCCCAGCTCGCGAGTTTTTCGTCGTCATCGTTTCGACGGCGAATACTATCGATTGCAGTATGGTGAACAGGTGGTACGAGTTAAGCCGACGATGTGGCGCCGCGTTGACGACGAGGGATTTACCGTCGGCGATCGCGTGGAGATTCTCTCGCATTTCCAGGAGAACGAACCTGGCTTGGGAGTCATTACCGAGATTCGATTCGAAAAGTCGAGCAACCGCATTCTCTACACGATTGAATCTCGAGAGCTCGCTCTTCCGCGACCTTTCTTGGCGACGGATTTAGTCGCATTGACGACGCGCCATCACTTAAGAGAACCTGACGCAGAAACGCAGTTGTGATCGAAACAGAATGCAGCGTGTGCCAAGCCATGCTATAATCGCCACATCTAGTTGGCGGTCGACATACCGTCTTATGCCCCACCTCTCCCAACGAAGCAATCGCAAAAGATGTTGACATTTACAGGAAAAGGCTCGTCGCAAACCTGCAACGGCGTCACTCGACGCGATTTTTTGCAGGCAGGTACGTTGGGTGCGATTGGGCTCGGCCTGCCACAGTATCTCGCTGCTGCCGATGCGGGGAAAGTGGATCCGAGTAAAAGCAAACGGTCCGCGATTATGATCTTTAACTTGGGTGCACCAAGTCAGATTGATACGTTTGATATGAAGCCCGATGCGCCGGCTGAAATACGTGGACCGTTCAAACCGATTGCGACCAATGCGTCCGGCATGCACATATCCGAAATTCTACCTCTCCACGCAAAGATCGCCGATAAATTTTCATTGGTCCGATCCTGCTTTCATCGAGGGGCTGCTGTTCACGATGCCGGTTGGCAGATCATGCAAACGGGGCGGCAATTTGCTGGAGGTGTAAACACCCCACACGTCGGATCGGTTGCAAGCTATATGTTGGGACGCCGTTCCGATTTGCCACCGCATGTGGTGTTACCCGAGATCATGGGACGAGGTGGTGGAAATCTTCCGAATGGTCAAGCGGGCGGATTCCTTGGCAAGGCACAAGATCCATTTGCTTTGATGGCTGATCCGTCGCAAAAGGATTTCAAGGTTCCCGACTTGCTGCCGCCGGATAACATCGGAACGGCGAGAATCAATCGCCGCCGACGAATGCGCGATGTTGTGGACAATACGATTCGAAATTTTGAATCGAGTGAGTCAGCGAAACTGATGGACGATAACTTTCAGGCCGCGTATCGAATGATGACGAGTCCAGATGCCAGGAACGCGTTCGATCTCAACCAAGAACCGATGTCCGTACGTGAGCGGTACGGTATGCATCGCTTCGGCCAGTGTTGTTTGTTGGCTCGGCGATTGATTGAAGCAGGGGTGCGATTTGTCACGATCAACACCTTCTTGACCGTGTTCGATGAAATCAGCTGGGATATCCACGGCAGCAAACCATTTACCTCAATAGAGGGAATGAAGAACGTTGTTGCACCGATGTACGATCAAGGGTACTCGGCGCTCATTGAAGATCTTCATCAACGCGGCATGCTGGACGATACGCTGGTTTGTAACTTGGCAGAGTTTGGCCGAACACCCAAAGTCAACCCTGCAGGAGGCCGAGACCACTGGCCGCAGTGCTTTACGGTGTACTTTGCCGGCGGAGGGATCCAAGGAGGTCGTATCATAGGGGCAAGCGATCCGATCGGAGCTGTGCCGGTGGAGCGTCCAACGGAACCACCAGAAGTGGTCGCAACGATCTTTCATTCGTTGGGACTTAATCTAGAAAGTCATTTGCCC
>JANMNR010000533.1:0-3493 GCA_031368325.1 Pirellula sp. | reverse complement strand
GAGCCAGCCGCGCAGACGCGGCCACTCTCGCCCTTCACCAGTTCGTTTATCCACGGAATTTCCTGTAGCTTTCGAAACATCGAATCAAGTTCTTTAAGCAAGATAACCTAATCGAGTTCGTAGAGGACCAAGAACCTCATGGGCGATTTCCAAAACTTCGGAGTCGAAGTTAGCGGAGTTCTTCCACACGCCAGCTTGGCCATGCCGTCGAAATTTTAATGGGCCGGTATGTTCCTTTTCGTATCGGTCGAACTGATGATTGGCGACGACTTTTTGATAAGCCTCGAAATCGATTTTCAGCGATAATAAGCTTGCGCATGCTTGAAGGGCAGGCACTGGGTCAGATAGCAATTGCTCATAGCTCAGGCAAAGTCTTTGTTCCAACGGAAATGTTTCATACGTTTGCAACGATGCCAGCATTGTAGAGCGGATATGGCTTGCTGTCTGTCTGACCTTGGCTGCCATCAATTCGTTCTGAGGATCACCAAACGTTTTATTCCAACTCCCAGGCTTTTGCAGGTCGAGAAACGAGTCAAGCACGTCAAACGGGTCGCGCTGCAAAAGGATCAAGCGAGCTTGTGGGAAAACTCTTTGCAACCAAGGATAACACTCTGGCGTATTGACTTCTTTGACTACCAAACAATGTCGACCGAACTGGGGGAAACGTTCGAAAACCATTTTAAAAAACATGGCTCTCAAACCATCGATCCAGATCGTTTCATGTCGCTTAACGAAAAAGGATGCGCGACGGTCACGTTCTTCAGGGCGTTCGTTGACATGCTGAAAGAATCGGCCGAAATAGGGTTCGTGCCAACGACGAATCCTTGGTAGATCTCCAAGCATTTCTGCTAACCACGTTGATCCCGTCCGTCCGCAACCAATAATCCACGCTAGTCTTGCTTCGTCGGCAGGGAGTTCGGATTGTTCTCCTTCTGCAGCACGAACTTCAGCAATCAAGGATTTGGCTCGATGGTCATATAGATTGCGTTTCAGCGTAATTTTTCGCGATTGTTCTACCTTTGCCATACGAGCTGGGTCGTCACTCAGCGCCTCGTTAATGACTGTAAGTAGAGATACAGGATTGTCGTCGAAATGGTAAATCGAATCACCATACTCTTCTGTGACCTCATGTCTGCGCGGCCCAGAAACCAGTGCGGCATGCCCGAATGCAGTCACTTCAAAAATTCTTGGATTGGGTGAATCGGCGGGCGTTTCTGATTTACGAAAAAGATTGATCGTTATACGTGACTGTAAGTAGATCTCCAGCTTTTCAACGGTATCGATGGTGCGTGGCCGAATTTCGGTGCAAGCGAAATCGTTAAAAATTTCGGTACCACCGGGGAGTTTTCCTGCCAACAGAAATCGCCGTCCCTCTCGCTCACACCAACGCGCGATCTCGGTAATCATCGGCAGACGGTCCTCGAAGACCGTACCCAGGAACGATACGTCATAGCGAGGATGCGTAGCTCGGGGAACTTCTGGAAGTGGTAAAGTGGCCGTTGGCAAGTAGATTGCACCGTCGATAGCACAATGGATTTCGTTCGTGAACCGATACGTGTAGAGCGATTCGAGGTTCGGAATCGCTTCATAAGGGTCATCCGTAGCAATTAACACGGTAACCATTCCAGCACGTCGCAGCGAAGCGGGAACTCGAGACCGCGGCCCACGGAAATAAAGTCCATCAATAAAGACGACCGCATCAATCCGGTTATCGATATCAAGCGCAGTTCCCAAGATATCATTGCAAATAGCATCGACGCTAAGGACTTTGAGGAATGAAAACGTTGGATAAGGAATAACTCGGACGCCTTGCGATTCCAAGGCAACTCGATAGCCATCCCAAACGTCGCGCGTAGAGAAATTGGCCGACCCCGAGACCAGCAGAATGTTGGCAAATGCCACAAACGCTCTCCGTTAGGGCAATGGTAGATATTGATAAGGCATCGGGTCTTCATCACTCCGAAGACGTAAAAAATCGACCGGTTGTGCTAACGCATCCGTCTTCATGGCGATTGCACCGACTACGAGCGAAGAGGTTGTGATGGAGGCGGAGTACTGAATAAAAGTACGGCGAGCAATTTTTTGTTCTTCGTCTGAATTTTGTTCGCTGCACATTGGATTTACCATGTGAAGGAATCGGAGAACAAAGGTAGTATGCTACATCGACGGGAAATCATTTACAACCATTGAATCGCTATTGAGTACGCCAGAGACGGACATCGCCTTCTAGGCTTCCCGAAGCAATGGTTGTTCCATCGGGACTCAATGAGACAGAAAAGACCTGGCGGAAATGTCCGGAAAGTGGAAGCGTCATTTCCCCGGAAAGCAAATCCCACAGTCTCAGAACCTTGTCTCGGCCTGCCGAAATCAATTTCGGGCCATCAGACATCGCGGCTAAAGCATGAATTTTACCCGTATGTCCTTTGATGGTAGTAAGGCGGCGATGCGATTCTACATCCCATAACAAAATTTCCCCTGTCTGCGTTCCGACGGCAATTGTCTTGCCGCGATCGCAAAAGGCGATCGTTGACGGTTCGAGTTCAAGCGGAATCTTTTCGCGCGTTACGCCACTAGTAATGTCAACCAATTCGACGCGATGATGTCCCCTTGTTACAGCCAGCAACGATTCATCAAAAGAAAAATCGATGGCCGTGGCGATTTCGTCTTTACCCGAAATTTCTAGAAGTGGTTTCGTCCAACGATTGGTTTCGTAGATTCGAACCGGACCATTTCGAAAAGCGATGCCAAGAAACTTTCCATTTCGAGAGAATCGAATCGCAATGACACCCGCCGACGCCCCGGATATTTCGTGTGCCACCTCGAATGTTTTAACATTCCATATTTCAATGGATGACGCGGAGCCCGAAGCAAAGATGTCCCCTTCTGGATGAACGGCAATGCTTCTCTCGGCATGATCTGGTTCGTCGACCAGTCGCCGATACGTACCTTTGTCTGTATTCCACAACCACAGGTCGCCGTTACCGTATGCCACCAAGAGTTTGGATGCATTGCCAACAAAAGCGAGACTGCGTGCGGGTTCTCGATCAGGGTGCCACAGGATCCCAGGTCGAGTTAATTCGGCAAGATCGAGAACTGATACAGATCCATCCCCGATTCCTACAATCGCTTTTCTGCCATCATGAGATCGCCGCATTTTAACTTCACCGACGCCATGGGTATGTATATCGCGAATGTCATTCTGAGTTTCGCGGCTGTAGAGGTGGAATAAACCGTCTTCGGTCGTTGCGGCGATCAAGGGTGTTTTCGGGATTGCTTCCAATCCAGTGATCCGACCCCAATGTGACTGGAATACCGATGCTGATCGATCGGTCAACGAAAGTGACTTGATGGTTCCTTGGTAGTTGCCGCCTACCAGATCTTTTCCGTCGTCCACCGAGGTAAACGCCGTCAACGCGTCCATCCCCATTTCCAGTTCCATGAGCGGCGTCGGAACAACCTCAGGTCCGATTGGTGTTGGAATATTCATGTCCCA
>JANMNR010000451.1:0-5738 GCA_031368325.1 Pirellula sp. | reverse complement strand
CTTCGAAGCCAAGGCGGGTGAAGTCTATACGGCTTCGATTCGTGACAAACGCAAGAATGCCGGCGCGGCTTACAGCTATTGTGTTGAGATTGCACCGCTGCAGCCTTCCCTCACGGCCTTCCTGCCCAGACGCAGTAAGCTCTCGCAGTCAGGCCAAACGATTGCGATCCCGCGCGGCAATCGAAAACTCGGTTTTCTTGGTCTCCATCGCGACCGAGTTGATGGCGATGCCAGACTTTTATTTGACGGTATGCCCCAGGGCGTTTCGTTGGCATTTCCTACGGTTGCAGCCTCTCAGTTTTTGGTACCCGTCGTATTCGTTGCTGATGCTTCCGCAATCAACGCTGGGAACTTGGTCGGCGTCCAATGCACGTTGGCGGGCGGATCGAATGGAGTTACGACAGGTGGATTCGAACAGATCGTCGATTTGGTCAACGGTCCGGCGGATGCTATTTTCCAGCCCGCCAGTGTGGACCGTTTGAGTGTGGCTGTGACCAATGCTGTTCCGTACTCCATTGAAATGGTCAAGCCAACGGTTCCGCTTCCCTCGGATGGGACGCTCGATGTTACGGTTCAGGTCAAGCGAGAACCTGGCTTCGATGCTCCAGTTGACATCACGTTTCCATGGTTGCCCGAGTGGGTTGAATGCGAGTCCAAGACACGTATTCCGGCGAATCAAGACTACTGCACCATCACTTTGCGATCCAACCACCGTGCCATTGCCGGCATTTGGCCGATCGTTGCCGAGGGGACTGCGGGATTCTCGGATGGCAATTCCACGCGTGTGGCAGCGGACCCAGCGATGTCGGGAATGCGCCCTCGCCGATCGGTCGCAACGAATCTGGCGAGTGTCGCTAGTTCGCTCCATTCCTTGACGATGGCTGAGTCGCCAATTCGTGGATCGATTGCGGCCGTCTCAGCGGAACGAGGGGCGACGGTCGAATTGGAGTGCCGATTGGAGCGAGGCGATTTTGCTCCAAAGACGCTTACAGCGACCATCGAGGGGCTGCCTAATCGAGTGCATGCGAAAGCGGTTTCTATTGGACCAGAGGATAAGCTCGTTCGATTCCAGTTAGTCATCGAAGACGATGCACCGACGGGAACGTTTGGCCAGATTGTTTGCCGTCTGAGTGGTTCGTTGGATGGTCAACAGGTTTCGTACTGCGTGGCTAGGGACACCAAACTGATCATTGCCGCTCAAGGTGCATCTCAAAAAGACGAAACGGGACGACCATTGAGCCCGCTTGAAGCTCTTCGACGACGCCATAGCGTGAAAAGTGGATCATGATCCGTCTAACGCAAATCAACTATAGGAAATCAGGCTCATCTATGCCGACTTTTAAACTATCTATTCGTCTGTTCACTCTCATCATCCTGGTTGGATGGATGCAGTCGCTAGACGCTGCAGAACCAAAAACTCCGAACGAACCCAAAACCGAGACGGCAAAAACGGCAAGCCGAAGTGCTGCGAGTCGCAGCTCGCTTAAGCTTACCTCGATCGCGGTTGAGCCTTCGTCGGTCGAGTTGCGTTCTGCACGCGATCAGCAGCCAATGATCCTTACTGCGTTCTTCTCCGATGGCAGCACTCAAGATGTGACAGGACTCGCTACGGCCAAGCTCGAGGCCGCACAGGGTTCCTTGCCGACCACCGAATACATACATGAAACATTCGTGCCAAAAAGCGACGGTTTGACCAAGGCGACTTTTTCTTATCTCGGCATGGAATGCACAGCAGAGATTCGCGTTACGGGTTCCGCCGATCAACCGCCAATCGGATTTCGGAATGAAGTCCTTTCGAGCTTGACGCGTGCTGGTTGTAATACCGGCAAGTGTCATGGCTCAGCTTCGGGCAAGGACGGATTTCGATTGAGTCTTTTTGGTTATGATCCGGCTGGAGATCACTATCGATTGACTCGCGAACGAAGCGGTCGGCGAATCCAGCTCGCCGACCCCAAAAACAGTCTCGTCGTCCTCAAGGCCATTGGTTCCGTACCACATACCGGTGGCGGTCGCATCGATGAAGGGACTCGGTCGTACGAATCTTTGGTTCAGTGGCTGCACGAAGGAGCGAAGCCAGACTCCGAGAATGCTATTGTTCCGCTAGGTATCGAAGTGTTTCCAAAGAAGTCGGTTTTTGCCAAGCCCGAAGGTCAACAGAAACTAATCGTCACCGCACGCTACTCCGATGGCTCGCAACGAGATGTCACAGCCAAAGCGGTGTTTCTGAGCAACAATGACGCGGCAGCTACGGTTTCGGAAGAAGGCATGGTTGACGCTCGCGGACCAGGTGCTGCTTTCATTTTGGCGAGATTCGATCAGTTCACTCAGGGCTCATCGATCATGGTGCGACCTGATCTTGAATTTGAGTATCCAAAACGGCCCGTGTCCGGAATGATCGATACGCTGGTCGATGACCGGCTGAAGTTCATGCATTTGGCGCCATCCGAATTGGCGGATGACGAACAGTTTTTGCGACGCGCATCGATCGATTTGATTGGACTGCTACCCACGCCGGACGAGCACCGTACCTTCATGCAGGACACGTCGTCAAACAAACGTGAACAATTGGTCGACCGTTTGTTGGAACGTCCAGAGGTGCTCGATATCTGGGTCATGAAGTGGGCTGAACTGCTGCAAATTCGGACCAACAATGGCGTAAGCCACAAAGCCTTAAAACTATATGATCGATGGTTACGCGATGCTGTTCATGCGGGGACGACCATCGACAAGATCGTTCAAATGGTATTGCCAGCAAGCGGCGGATCACTAGAGAACCCACCGACGAATTACTACCAAACAGAAACGACTCCGCAGTTGCTGGCGGAAAATGTGGCTCACGTATTTTTGGGAACACGAATCCAATGTGCTCAGTGACACAATCATCCTTTCGATCGCTGGACGATGGATGACTACTATGGCTTTGCGTCGTTCTTTAGCCAAGTCGGATACAAGCAAGCTGAAGATCCGCGCGAGCTGACCATCTACAACGCCGCTGAGGGAGAAATGCTGCATCCACTCGGAAACAGAACGGTTCAGCCCAAGTTCCTTGGCGCTGAAATGCCAAAGCCCGAACCCGGACAAGACTATCGCCGAGTTCTCGCCGATTGGATCGCCTCCAATGAAAACAAGGCGTTCTCCAAGAACATCGCCAACATCGTGTGGGCTCATTTCTTTGGAATTGGAATCGTGGACCCCGTCGACGATATGCGAGTCAGCAATCCACCGTCTAATCCAGAGCTCCTGGACTACTTAGGTGGGCGGTTGGTCGACCATCGCTTTGATATCAAGAAACTGTTGCGTGAGATTTGCTTGTCTCGCACCTATCAAACGTCAACACGTAGAAACGAATCGAATCAATGGGATGAACGCGAGTTCACCCACCAAAAGATTCGCCGAATGCGAGCCGAGGTTTTGCTCGACTGCATTAGTCAAGCGACGGAAACAACCGACCGACTGCCTGGCTTGCCCAAGGGGTCGAGAGCCGTGCAAGTCGCCGACGGACTGGCCGCTCACTATTTCTTGACGACATTCGGTCGCTCTACGCGAGCAACACCTTGCACGTGTGAGGTCAAGACTTCACCGACGTTGTCGCAAGCGTTGCATTTGCTAAACGGAGAGACGACCGGTGGCAAAATCAAAGAGGGCAACTTGGTTGGCAGACTTTTGGATTCTGGTAGTTCCGCTGGCGAGGTGGCTCGTGAGATCTATATCCGTTGCCTGACGCGTCAACCAACCGATGTTGAATTCAAATCCATTTTTGACAAGCTATCCAGTTACACAGACCCACGCGATGGCCTTGAGGATCTTTACTGGGCCATTTTGAACTCCAACGAATTCGTGTTCAATCACTAATGAGAAATCATCGATCACCGCAATCGTATTGCCTCAAGGTTGCAACGCCCCGTCTTGGCTTATTAGCGCTATCCATCATGGTTTTGGTTTTGCCGAACGCATCGGCTCAAACCATGACGGAATCGGCAACCGAATCCAATTCGGAACGAGTCACTTTTGATGCCGTAAAGCCGATCTTGCGAAAGCACTGCGAACGTTGCCACAACGAGGATCAACCACGTGGCGATTTGGTTTTGACTTCCCTGGACAAAGTCTTGGCGGGTTCTAGTTCTGGATTTGTTGTGGTTGCGGGCAAGCTGGAGGACAGTCCTCTCTATTTGCTGACGGCGCACATGGAAACGCCCAAGATGCCGCCCAACAAACCTCGTATCCCTCAGCGCGAACTCAACGTGATTGAGCGTTGGATCATGACAGGGCTGTTCGACGAGTCAAGTGGATCAGACAAGCCAAAGTTGGAGAAGCCGTTAGAGAAGCCAGCGATGGATAAGCCATCGTTAGAGAAATCAGAAAGCGTCAGCCCGGCGAGCGTTTTCGCGTCGCTGGCTGCCATCCCACAACCGACGGCCATTCGAGCGATGGCTCCTCATCCGACTGAGCCAGTGGTTGCGGTCACCGGCCTCCACCAAGTCGCGCTAGTGAATACAAGCTCCGGGAAGTTCGATGCCCAGGCCAGTGATGTGGGGGATCGCGATGTTTCCGCTTTGCGATTTTCTCCGGATGGCAAACTTCTTTTGATCGCCGCTGGCACAATCGGCGAGTCTGGAACCGTCATGGTGTTGGACTGGAAAATGAAGCAATGGTTGCCAAGCGTTGGTGACGAGCCGGACAACATCCAAACCATCGATTGCAACAGCGACGCAAGTCAAGTTGCCTTAGGGACAACGACGCGACTGGTGAAGATCGTAGATCGAGTATCGCAGACAGAACGCTTTGTTCTACGAAAACATACGGATTGGGTCCTTTCTGTCGCTTACAGTGCAGATGGAATCTTGCTTGCTAGTGGCGATCGTTTTGGCGGAATCCATGTTTGGGAGACCGATACTGGCAAGGAGTTCGCTGCGTTGCGAGGCCACACGAGCGGTATTACAGGACTTGTCTGGTCGCCCGACGGCAACCAACTAACCTCATCGAGCTTGGACGGAACCGTTCGTGAATGGAACATGCACACAATGCAAACCGAAAAACAGTGGGTTGCAAACGAACGGGGCGTTCTATCTTTAGCGGCCGACGCGAACGGTGGATTGCTGACCAGCGGACGCGATGGTTGGGTTCGCAAATGGATGAACGGGGAAACCCAACCAAGCTGGCAAGCTAAATTACCCGAGGAAGCGATCGCGGTATGCAGCTCCGATGCGAAACGAGGTGAGGTCATTGGCGCGGATGCAGCTGGCGGACTCTATCGTTTGGCGAGCTCTGTAGCTGCTCAGCCCGGAACAGTAGATACACCGACATCCATGTCGCTGATCTCGTTCCCTATCAGCGAGCAAAAGCGGTTCTTCACAGCGAGCGTCCCGGACGCCCCAAAACGCATCGCGTTAAAGCCAGCATCCAGCGTCGAGCCAACCGAAAGCATCGTCGAACAAAAGCCCATCATTTCTCAAGCGAGTTCAAGCGATCTGGGGAGCTCGACATTGCTTTCGGACTTGGAGGAAACGCGCCGCGCGCTCGCCACGGTTGAACAATCGCTTGAGCAAACCTACCAAACAGCCGAGCGTCTCGAGGAATCCGTTGCGAGACTGAAGCAGCTGATCGTTTTGCAAGAGGCGCGACTGAAGCAAAGCGAACTCAAACAAAAACCAAATCGAAAGTAGGATCATTATGCAACCACGTTGGTTCGGAATAGTTGCGATAGCCATTGTAGGCATGAGCGTCGAGGCATTTTCGGA
>JANMNR010000444.1:0-2727 GCA_031368325.1 Pirellula sp. | reverse complement strand
CATCAGTTTTGTTCCTTGGGTTTGGGGTTGGAATTTTGTGACGTTTCTGCGTGCAACCGCAGAACAAGATCACGGGTCAGAGTCGCCAGATTTTATTCAAATGACTCCCACCCCAAACCCAGGACTTACATGGATTCTTTCGTTGCTACAGGTTGTCTTTATCTCCGGTAAGCCCAGCCACGGACCGATGGCGCACGAGCATCGGGCTGGCAACATGATTTTGGCGGACGCGTTAGATCGCTCCGGGCTGAACGTCGAAACCGTGCTTGTGTCACACCTTGGCTATCCAGAAGACACGTCGCTTCTGCAGGACGCAGCGACAGTCGTGATTTTCTGCACAGGCCATCGAGGACACGTACTTAACCCACACCTCGACGAGTTCGACAAGCTGATGAAGTCGGGCACCGGTGTCGTGATGATTCACTGGGCAACCGAGGCCGAAAAGGGCAAGCCGGGCGAAAAGTTTCTCGAGTGGATGGGGGGCTTCTGTGATTTATACTGGTCGGTCAATCCTCACTGGGCGCCGAAATTTAACGACTTCCCCAAGCACCCGATTGCCAACGGAGTCAAGCCCTTCAGCGTCGACGATGAATGGTACTACCACATGCGGTTTGTCGAGGACATGAAAGGTGTCACGCCAATCCTGAGCGACGTTCCGCCGCCGGAGACATTAAGACGACCCGACGGTGAACGAAGCGGCAACCCACAGGTTCGCAGAGCAGTCGCCAACGGTGAAAGACAACATGTCGCTTGGGCGTATGAACGTCCCACTGGCGGACGCGGATTCGGATTTACCGGAGCCCACAATCATGTGAGCTGGCAAGATGAAAACTTTCGCAAGGTCGTGCTCAACGCGATTCTCTGGACCGCGAACGTAGACGTTCCCAAAGACGGTTGCCCGTCGACTAGCGTGAGTGATTCGAAGATCAAAAAAAACCTAGACGATAAAAGCTCTCGCAAGAAATAGTAGTGGAAGTTTCCAAACTTCCACGTGAATAGAGATCTTTGGCAAGATCCACTACAAACGCAAAGAGAGGCCGCGATTCTAAGTCTTCTTTGTGGTTCGAGGTTAGCGTTCTTACTGCGCCAGATGAACCATCCAGACAGGTTCACCTCATTCTCGAAGTGACCGACAACGGCACGCTCCCATGCTTTCTATCGGGAATAAGATTCTATAGACTTTTGTTACTGAGCTATGTTTCACTACGGAAAAAGTCGATGCGTCCCGTTTCGATGTCATACATCGCGCCGCACACTTCGACTCGCCCGTCATCGACCAATTGCTTAATCGTTCGACTCTGCTCCAAGATGCGTTGGACGCTATGCATGACATTCCTTCGCGCGACGCCGTTGACGAAGCCTGACTGCCTATCGGAATCCAATTTCTCGAATTCAGCGAGAGTTTGTGGAGCGATCGCATGTTGGATTTCCTTAAGGATTGGATCCAGATTCTGGCAACCTGTCGCTTGCTCGGTATTCGACTCCGATCCAGCAAGGTTGACGGCAGCGGTCACAGCTCCACACTTAGTGTGCCCGATGACAACAATCAACTTTGCTCCAGCGACAGCGCAACCGTATTCCATACTTCCGAGCACCTTCGGACTGGTGATATTGCCTGCAATTCGAATGCTAAAAATGTCTCCCAGTCCGAGATCGAAGACCAACTCGGTCGGCGTGCGGGAGTCGATGCAGCTCAGAACTACGGCGAGCGGATGCTGTCCCGATGCGGTCGCTTGCATTTGTCGACCTAAATCTCGCGTTAGTCGTAGCCCAGAGCGGAAGCGTTCATTGCCCTCCCTGAGAATTTCCAGTACTTGCTCCGGCGTGATCTTCTCTTGCAGTTCGCGGGTCGAATAATCTACGTATTGAATCTCATCCTGAAGTCTGTATTTGTCGCGGAAACCGCGCAGACTAACTTTTACACCTCGAATCGGCGCGGTTCTCTCTTTGAAATCACGAATCATGCTGAGAATGTCTGGATCAATGTAAACCGTATTCTGCGCGTCCAATAGTAGGTGACCGTTTCGTGGAATCGAGTTGAAAACTTGTTCGAGTGCAGGCTGATTCAAGAAACTGATTTGATTGGCAAGTTCTACGTGCAAGACCTCACCTCCCAGGTGTTTTTCCACAATGCATCGCTGCGGTCTGCGGACATTGCTTCTAAGGATGAATGCTAGACTGACTGCCATCCCGATTCCGATTCCAATCAGCAAATCCGTTAGGACAATTGACAGTACGGTTATTGCAAATGGTGTGAACTGATAACGTCCTTCACTCCACATCTGCCGCACCAGAGCGGGACTCGCTAACTTCACGCCTGTGACAAGTAGGATAGCTGCTAGACAGGACAACGGAATTAGATTCAACCAAACTGGCAGAAGAATGACGCACCCCAACAGCAAAAAGCCGTGGACGATCGTCGCAAGTTTTGTTTTACCACCAGCGGTGATATTAACCGAACTTCGCACGATTACGGATGTTACCGGAATTCCACCAATGCAGCCAAGCAGCACATTGCCGATTCCTTGCGCCCACAACTCGCGGCTTGGAGGTGACGTGCGTTGCCTTGGATCAATCTTGTCGACCGCCTTTAGATTCAATAGGGTCTCTAAAGACGCAACGATGGCAATCGTGAATCCCGAGATATAAACGGCGGGATTAGTCCATTGAGAAAAGTCCGGAAAACGCAAAAACCCGACTAGCTCACCCATGTTATTCGAAATTGGC
>JANMNR010000717.1:0-5727 GCA_031368325.1 Pirellula sp. | reverse complement strand
TTTTTTTCTTTGTCGTAACTCGCCGTGTTGGAGGCCGAAATCTAAATTTTTTAAAAAAAAACGACCGGCAAAGCCCAAATTAAAAAGGATCCTTTTGATCCCGAGGCATTCAATCGCCAGTTTAGGTAGACGCACCCTTTTTGCAGGTCCTCGTCTTTCTGGTACACTACTGGTCATAGCCTGTTGCTTGACTCAAATTGTTTTTAGAAAGATCGAAGCATGAGTACTGGAGAGGGATCCTCCACGTCTTTTGAGACCATCCACGGTCGCAACTATCCAACCCTTCGCCAATTTACGGTTTTTTTGGAAAATCGCGTTGGCCAATTGCTCGAGGTAGTACGACGCTTTGAGGGGACTGGAATCCGTATTGTGGCGCTGTCGATCAACGATTCCGCCGAGTGCGCGTTTGTTCGTTTCTTGCTGAGCCACGCGGAGCGAGGACGCGAGATATTGGAAAGAGCTGGACTGGCTATTATCGAAAGCGACCTGATCGGCGTCGAGCTTCCAAAGAGTTCTCAGCCCCTTCTGCAAATTTGTACAGCCCTGCTTCAGGCCGAAATCAACATCATCCAAGCCTATCCGCTACTTTTTAGGCCAAGCGGCGAGCCGGCAGTCGCGATCATGGTCGACAACACAGAAAACGCACTTGAAACTTTAGCCCACAAAGGTTTTCGAATGATAACCGAAGGGGACTTGTTGGACGGAACCGTCTAGTGAATCGAAATACGCTAAGGTTTTTTGGAATCATTTCAGGTCTTTTGGCCGGCACTATCATTGCGCTATTGTGCCGTGGCCAGTTAAAAAAGCCCTCCAGTCTCGACACAAGCAGTAAAACTCAATCGGCCGAGAGTATGGAAGTTGGGGAGATGAAGTTCGGGGAAATGCCGCCTCGAATCGAGCCACCAGATCCAGGACGACGCATCGAACTCAAACGCCTGGTGGCAGATGCCAAAAAAGAAGAAGGCTGGCTAAAAGAGTTCGAGCTGACTGAACGAAGCGGCAATTCAATCAAATCCGAGGACCTGCGAGGCGAACCCTACATCGCTTGCTTTTTCTTTTCAACCTGCCCTGGCACATGCACTCGACAAAGCAATCAAATGCAGTTGCTCCACAGCAAGTTCAAGGGCAAGCCGATCAAATTCGTAAGTATCTCTGTAGATCCTGAAATCGACACTGCTGAAGTACTCTCGGAGTACGCAGACAAGTTTCAAGCGAGCAAAGATCGTTGGCTTTTTCTAACCGGCGAAATAGATAACATCAATCGTATCGGAGCCGAAAAGTTCTTTTTGAGTGGTGTCGAAAAGCGTGGTCATCCAGACAAGTTTTGTTTAGTGGATGCGCAAGGGGATTTGGTTGGCAGCTATTCGTGGCAAGTGCAATCGGAGCGAGACCTATTGACCGCTCATGCAAACGAGCTGCTTAACGCCAAACAGTAAGACCTATATTGATTGGCAAACAATGTCTTCGGAACCTCCTAATTCATCGAGTAGCATAAATCCGTATGCGGTTACGTCCAGCATTCCGCTCGGTGGCTCATCGAATTCAGATTTTCGCGATGCGATTTATCAATCGAACGGACAGCTTGTCATGCACAAGCAAGCGTTTTTGCCAAACCGCTGCATCAAGTCGAACGTCGCAACGGAAGAGCGACTTAAGCGAAAATTGTATTGGCACCATCCAGCTTTGTACTTGTTACTCGTGGCCAACCTCTTGATCTATGCACTTGTCGCAGCGATCGTGAACAAAACTGCCGTAATCCAAGTACCGTTGTCCGCTCCGTATAAAAAACGTCGCATTCGCAATATGCTCATCGCTTGGTTAAGTGTCATTGCAGGATTTGGTTGCATGATCATTGGAGTGATTCTGGCTGATTCCCGAGCGACTGCAACGATTGCCATTTTGTTCTTTATGCTGTTTCCCGCCCTGGTGCTCTTCGGCGCCTTGTTTGGACTCTACGGTTGTCGCGTTATTCACGCCAAGAAGATCGACGGTCAATTTGTTTGGCTTGGTGGTGTTTCAGGCGAGTTTCGAGAGTCATTTCCTAACTGGCCATACTGAGTACCGCTTTTAGAACCCTCTGACGTAGTGATAGGCAAAATAGAGTTACGGATAAGATCGGGGCTCTTTCGTGTACCTATTTGATGGTTTCAATCGAGATGACGCCCCAGAGTTTCGCGACCAGCTTTAGTGTGTCTGGGTCGTGCTGGCTCAACTCAGCTTGGTCGTAGGGGAAGAAATCGTTTTTGGTGAAGTAGGCTTCGGTGCTTTCCGCGAAGTATTCCTGTGGATTCGTCATCGCATAAGCGACGTCCATCCGTTTTTTCCCTTGATCATCTTGTCGCTCGACGCGATCGTACTTTCCGCTCTTTTTTGCTGCTTGGTAGGCGGTCTTGAGCTCGGGATTGCTAAATCCCTTTGGCAACACGCGATCGTGATAAGCGTGAGCCAGTTCATGCAGTGCGAAGTTCGGCATACGCCGTGTCTCGGCCTCGAATATCCGAACATTGGTGAACTCGACCCCCTTTGCCATTGCTGGGTCGCGGTTATTGTCTCGCAACCAACCTGCGCCTGGATGGTACTCCGCGCGGGGAGGTGTGGCAGGATATTCCGGCGAAAACCAAAGCGGGACTTTCTGTAACTCAACGACTGCGATGGCCGGAACAACTCGAACAATTTCATCCAACTGAACTTGAAGCAACTTGAGCGCTTTTTCCGTTTCCTCGGCGGACGAATCTGTGGCGAGCAAGGTTCGATGGATGTTCACTGTCCAGCCCAAGATTTCGCGAGTCGCGTAAGGACTCTTCGGATTTGAATCTTGGTCTCGCTGCATAGCTTTTTCTCGAATCATTTTCTTCGCATTCAACAATCGGTTCGGCCAAGTGAAAGTGGGTGCCTGGGATGGATCGTAGCCCGTCATATGGTTCACCAGACGAGTTCCAGGCTTGGTGTATTTGAGTACGGTGTCTCCAAAGACCTCGCGACACATCGCGGCCAATCTGGGGTCATATTCAACTAACTCAACGCGGGTATCCACGTGATTGTGGTCATGGTCATCGGACCGATTGTTATCGAACCAAGACTGAACCCCCTCGGCAAAGTACTCGTGATGATTGACCGACGCGTATTTGCCTTTCCAAAGTCCGGCTCGCATTGCTGAATCGTAAGCCGATCTCAGACGCGAATCGAAGGTCGGATCTACGTTGGATAGACCTCGCAAGTGAATCGAGTGCGCAAACTCGTGAATCAGAATGCTTTCGGTCGAATAGGGATCGCCCGGATACCCAAGCAAGTTTTCTTCGCCGCAGGAGCAATACGGATCGGTTTCGCTGCCGCCAGTTCCCCGCGCTCGTGCATCCCAGTAGTCTTTGGCAGTTGTCCCGTCACCACCTGGCGATTTCTCGTGTGCAAGGTGTGCGAACTCCGGAAGATCGGTAGTGAACTCGTCGTGCGAAAGAATGCAAAGCCTCGCACCACTTTTGATCATGGCCGACAAAACGTCAGGACGATTGGCAAGCATCAGGTTCACAAGGAAGACCGCTTCCTTGACGGCGTATGGATTGACGTTTGGCGATGCGACCACTGGCAGTCCATTTGCACTAGCACGTTGCGAATAAAACGAAGGGACGCCATCCTTTGCAACTGGGTCGAACCAAAAACCTTGAACCTTCACTTCGCAAGTTACCGTGGCGGACGCTTTATCTATTCGGCCAACGACTTCAAAGCGATGACCGAGCGTCGTCTTGATGGAGGTCGAATTCCCTGGTTCGATGGACCCGTTGGCGACTCGTTCCGTATCGGACTTGAGCCAAAAGATATCGGCCACATCGCTGCTGCCGTTGATGATATGCAAGTTAGGGTCAGCCGACCTGTTTTGCGCAACTGCGGACGAACTGCTTAAAAGTATCGAAAAGACAAATAGGGCGTTAACGGTTCGGTTAGTCATAAGGTCGATCGCATTCTCGCATCATTTAGGGACTGGACTATTCTGTCTGCTTCGTTGCGCAGGTTGGGAGGAAGATCAAGTTTCCAATGGCTCGCACGGCAATACCGGGCCCGACCTATTATCCCGAATCGAATTTTGCGGGCTCTCGTCGGAAAATAGAGCTGCGTCTTGTCGGCAGTTGTTCGCAGTTCTATTTCGCGGTAGTGTTTCCACGACGTAAAGAATTGGCCAGTTAACGTGCCATTTTCTCGAAACTCCTTCGTCTCGAACCCTCCAAACCATGACCAATGAATTCTACTAGCAGCGGTAGAGCCTATCAATGCAGCAAAAACGTGCATTGTCCAAACGGGAAAAACCATCAGGTTGGCGAAGGCGACCTTAGACGACATTGCGGCGTAGTAAGTCAGACTTGAAGACAAATAGATCGCAAAGAAGACTGGAAAGATTTGAAGCAAAACGAAACGTGGCCGAATTGAAATGGCCCAGACAAGCTTTCCTGCTTGGACCTCCGCCCTTTTTCGACGTCGATAGTTAAGACATAAACAAATTGCAAATGTCACAAAGAGAACCAACCAGGTAGTCCATATTTGGATAGAGACTTCTCTAGATAAGGATCGCATAAAGATCGTCACCATTGGCATTGCCAACGCTGCTGCAATCATCAAGACGAAGATCTCGTACAAGCTTTCTTGATAAGCGGATTTCTTGAACTCGACGTCGGATGGCATACTTTGATCGGCAACGGGGACAACGTAACGAACACAAGTCTACGCCGTAGGATACTTCCAAGGCCCGCGGTAATCTCGTCTTAGCAGCTTGTTTGCGGCTTCATCACCTACGACTTTTTCATTGGCTCCGTCCCATTGGATGCTTCGCCCAAGTTTATACGAGAGCATGCCGAGGAGGCTCATGTTGGTTGCCAAATGACCAACCTCAATATCGCAAGTCGGTCGTTTTCCTGACTCAATCGCTGCGATGAAATCGGACCATAGCAGCGTGATACTATGACCATCGGGTTCCGCATGCTGTGCATCCTGATGAACGACCGGTTGTTTGGAGTCTGCCGGATAAAAAGTCCAACCGTCGCGCCAGCCCATGTGGAACGTCCCTTTGGTCCCGTAGAAATAACAACCTATGGAGTGCTTCTCGGCTCCATTGCCGGCAAACCTACGGTGCTCCCACGTCGCAGTAAAAGATTCAAATTCATAAACCGCAATTTGCGAGTCAGGCGTATCTGTCGTTTGTTCCTTTTCGTTCAGGATAGCAGGGCCGGCAATCGATCGGCTGCCGGTGGAGTAAATCTTCTTAGGATACTTTTCGTCGGACCACCAGAGAACTTGATCGAGCCAATGAACACCCCAATCGCCGAGTGTTCCGTTTGCAAAGTCCAAGTAATTGCGGAAGCCACCTGGATGTATCTTTCGGCAATAAGGTCGCATTGGAGCTGGACCGCAGTACATGTCCCAATTCAAGTTCGAAGGCGGCTCACTGTTTTGTGTAGGCTTCTCGACCCCTCCGGTGCTGTGCACAAACATTCGGACCGAACCGATGTCACCGACGTTGCCCTCCTTCAGAAACTTCATGCCGGAGACATAGTGGGGTCCGATGCGGCGGTGGAGTCCGACCTGGACGGTTCGATTGGCTGAGCGCGCGGCATTAAGCATCGCGCGGCTTTCTTGGATTGTGTGACCAGTCGGCTTTTCAACGAAAACGTGAGCACCGGCACCGATGGCGTCGATCGCGTTCAACGCGTGCCAGTGGTCAGGCGTTGCGATGATCGCGAT
>JANMNR010000400.1:0-10707 GCA_031368325.1 Pirellula sp. | reverse complement strand
CCCCAAAACGGACCATCGCCAACCTAGCGGCCGGTTCAGATCTGTTCAGACTAACTTCCGACCGTTTGACCAGTGGAATTGCCTTGCGTGATCTTCTACGAGTTTTCAACTATCGTGTAGGTTTCGGGAATCGCGTAGTATATCGGTGTCCGACTCCGTGGCAACGCCAAAATACCGTAATATTCCCTCGGCGAGGTCGCAAGAACGGAAACAAATCACGAGTGACATCCATGCAGATTGCGTATTTTGATTGCTTTAGCGGCATTAGCGGCGACATGACCTTGGGCGCGTTGATCGATGCGGGCGCCGACGTCTCTTTGATCCAATCTGCCATTGCGTCTATGGACCTAGGCAATGTTCGGATTTCGGTCTCCAACACAACAAAACGAGGGTTTCGCGGCAAACTCCTGTCGATCGAGCATCCTCCAGAACACTCCCATCGGTTTTTACGAGATATTCTTTTCTTGATTCGCAAAGCGAGGATTTCCTCACAAGCCAAGGACTTGGCGATGCGGCTTTTTGAAAAAATCGCCCGTGCGGAAGCCAAAGTCCATGGGTCATCCATCGACAAAGTCCAGTTTCATGAAGTCGGGGCAATCGACTCGATTGTAGACATCGTGGGCGTTGCGGTAGCGTGGGACATTCTGCAAATCAAGCAGGCGTACGCGTCACCAATCCCAACCGGATCTGGCAAAATTCAAATTGCACATGGACTCGTGAGCGTGCCTGCACCTGCTACCGCAGAATTGTTGCTAGGTGTCCCAATCGCTCCGACACAAATCGGCATGGAAATGACGACGCCAACCGGGGCTGCCATTATTACCGAATTGGCCACCGAGTTTGGACCAATGCCACCCATGCAAGTGGGCAGGATTGGCTATGGCGCTGGGCGCAAAGACATGCCCGACAGGCCGAACCTCCTGCGACTGCTTGTCGGCAACGCATTGACGCCGATTTCAAAAAAGGACGATTCCGGCGATTTCATTGTTGTCATTGAGTCCAATTTGGATGACGTGACGGGCGAGCAAATCGGCTTTACGATCGATAGGCTCTGGCACGCGGGTGCCCTGGATGTCTTTGCGATTCCAATCCAAATGAAGAAGAACCGCCCTGGAACCTTGCTTACCGTGATCGCCAAACCTCAGGATCGACAAACCATGGAGGGCATTCTGTTTCATCAAACAGGCACGCTGGGTATCCGCTACAGAAAACAGTCGAGGACAATTTTGCCGCGAGCAGCTGTCGATGTCGAAACAGACTGGGGGCCGGTACGTGGCAAAGTCTCAGAACTTCCAACAGGTGACGTCAACTTCTCGCCCGAGTTCGACGATTGCAGCCGCATTGCAACCGAATTCGGCCTGCGGTTGTCGGACGTATTTCGTGTTGTTGAAGACCGATACAGGCAAGGGCTCGCTTCCACGGAAATGGCTTCGTTTTTAGACGAGCGAAACAAATCGATGGAAAAATTGCCCGAACAGAATCTCGACCAACTCAATGCCGTTTTTCGCCAAGCTGCAGTAGAAGATGAACTAGATTCTATCGCGATTGAGAGTCTTGCTCCGGATAAAGCTGAGGTACGCAACACAACGGACATCCATCCGGCGTCCGCACCCCCGGACGCATATCCAGAATCGACAATGGAACCAGATGGATTTTATCGATGGGACAGCTCGCCATGGGATTCGACACTTGTGCAGAAATTGTCGCCTCAGCAAGTAAGCGAAGTTGCTGCTATTAAGACTGCATGGCCCGCGTCGTTTGAGCCCAAGCAATTGGACCAAAGATCATCAACGGAGCCCAAGCTGCCATAGCCGGAGTAAGGAGCGTTTCGTTGGCGCCTAAAGCGTGCAGACCGATGCTAACACCAAAAAATGCAGCGAAACTAAGTACGCACGTCAATATCATGCTGACCAAGTTGCGGTTCCGATTGGAAAGGATCATCGGAATTCCGAGTAACAGTTGAGTGAAATCCAACAACGGTTGGATTATCCGTGTATGAACAGCAACCGCCAATTCGCTTCCGTAGTTGCTTGATTGGTGTTTCAATCGCCATAACAAGTCGCTGGTCGATGCAAACTGCTTTTCTACACCGCCGCGCAATACGTCGAATTCAAGCTTGCTTGGTACAAAACACTCGTTTGGTTTGAGCCATGGCGTATCCAGTGGCAAATAGAGAAACACTCCTTCCTCCGTCTTCACGGAACTCTTTCCTACTAATGTTTCCGCCCCTTTTGCGGCTTCAACCAAATAGCCTTGTGGGTGCGTTTCATCGGCCAATACAAACTTTGCAGCATGGCCGGTAATCTGAGGAGTTAAGTTGGCTGCGGGTCCCAGAAACTTGAAAATCGGCTTGTTGATACTCATGATTGCGGGTTGCAGATTTCGCCCCGCAATGATGACTCCCATTTCTTCATCCTTGGTCGGCTGGATTCTGCGAATGCTTTCGCCAAGCAACTCCTGGGGTGTTTTACTCAGCATTGACGAGTAATGTGGAATCAGGAATTCGCGTGATGCTGCCGCGAGTAAAATCAACGACGCCGACATAATCATGATCGGGCGAATAATGCGCCCTTTGCTGATTCCAGCCGCGAGCAACGCCGTCATTTCATGAGTTCTATACAGCCACGCGACCACAAACATGGTTGCTAGCAAAGTCAGCAGGCCACACATCTTGTCGTAAATACTGATCATCTTGGGGCCAAAGTATTCCGCCAACCCTAGAGCGAAACTTCCTCGCACCTTTCCATAAGCGATCATTTCATCCAAGTTGGTAAAAACCTCGATGACGACCAGCAGCCCTGTCAGTGTCAGAAAGCAAATAAAAAAAACTCGGAATTACAGAAAAAGTTGATAGCGATCGATTTTCGTCATGTTGAACGCCGTGGCCTGGTTTCATTCGGTCGCTGTAATGCCCCCGCGACGTTCAATACCAAAAACGGATCTCCGGCTCAACCCAAGCTGAGATCGCGGAAGCGCAGTGCGAAGCTGGTGGTTTATGCCAACAGAAGCAGCGACAGAATTGCTAGCGTTTAGATTCTAGTGCGGATCGTCTCGATCTTCGTTACAGTCTTTACCGATATTCCTCTTGTCCGCAAATGCCAAGAGTTGCACAATCTGCGGCGTTAGTAAAAAAGGTTTCGCGGGAAAGGAATCCCATGCATCGTCGTAACTGGCTCAAAAGCATTTCAGTAATCACTATCGCAGGAATGACTGGCTGCCGTGGCTATCAGTATGGGCATGTGATCAAGCCCACCGCCGAAAACATGGTCGGCAGCCACGAAGCGGGTGCGGAAGTATTCGATCCCTTGATTGATGAGGCGGTCGCCAAGTTGCTTGCTCGGCAGAACATTGTGACGGACGACTGTCCATTGGGGCCAAACGGATTGCCCATGAAAAAGTCGATCTGCTTCGTTGGAATTGAAAACAAGAGCGCCGAAGATATCGGTGACTTCAAAGACAAGATCTATAACCAAATCGATTCCAAGATCCTCGAATCAACTTGCTTTCAGTCGATGAGCAAGCGAATGGTGGATGCGGGACTACACGAGACACGGATGCGTCCGGATGCACTCTTGTTGCCCGACAACATGCGGTTGTTCACGGCCGTTTTGGAACGCAACGGAGCTCCGGTCGACTATCTGCTTTACGCGCAGCTCACCAGCGGAACGACGAAACGCAATAGCTCAACCCAACGCGACTACGAACTCACCCTCGAGCTCGTCAACGTGCATACCGGTATGAACGACAAACTTTCGTCGGAGGTTCGCAAGGGCTATCACAAAACGGCTGGCGGCAAATTCTGGAATTACAACCCTCTCAAGCGATGACGCCCCGCGCTAGGTACCCTTTCAAGGCGAGACTTTCTCTCTCCCTCCACAACCAAAACCTCGGCAACCTAGCTGCGTGTCTCTTGGTCTTGCTATTGACCGGATGCTCCACGCACTCCAAACGAATCTCGCAACCTAGAAATCTCTTTTACGACGGCCAACTTCAAGCGTGTCGCGACAGTCTCGAGAACCTTGCCAAGTCGAATCGTCACGATCGCGATGTCGTCAATCTCGATCTTGCCGTTGTCGACTTGCTCAGCGGCCAGGCCAAACAGGCAGAGATAAAACTGCGCGATGTTCGCGATCGATTCGATCATCTTGAGCAAGACTCGTTGGCCGAGAAGACCATATCGATGTGGACAGACGATCAAGCGCGGTCGTACGCAGGAGAGGACTACGAGAAGATTCTGATTCGTGTATTTCTTTCGCTTTCCAGTCTGATGCATGACGGTGTCGACGCAGAGAGCTACACACTGCAAATCCAAGACAAGCATGAAGAGCTCGGTCAGCGTTTCGCTGAGCGAAATGGCAATAAGGGCCCCGAGTATCAGCCGCTCCCCCTGGGGTTCTATATGCGTGGCATGTTGCGAGAAGCCACCCTTCGCGATTACGACGACGCAGTTCGAAACTACGAAATCGCAGCGAGCATGCTTCCAAATAGCCAGCCTCTCCTGTGGGACATTAACCGTGTGAAGAGTGGCGTACATTCGCAACCAGGACAAGGCGTCGTGTATGTTTTTGCCATGGTAGGTCGAGGTCCGTACAAGGTGGAGGTTGCCGAACAGCCGACCAGTGACGCACTCCTTATTGCCGACCGTATTGTTTCAGCGGTCGGACCATACAAACTGCCTCCGACCGTAGCTCCGATCAAAATTCCAGATATCGCTGTGCCGCCATCGGATGTGGACTGTGTTGGAATCCGAATTGACAATAGCCCGATCGGGCCAACCTCTTCATTAGCCAACATCGAACAATTGGCTGTTTCCACCTATCGGGCCAATCGCAACTCCATCATCGCACGCGCGGTGGCAAGGCGTGTCGTCAAAAAAGCCACCGTGGTGGCCGCAAAAAACAGCATGGGCAAGGAAGGACTTACAGCCGTTGGCATGGACCTCGCTGGCATAGCCTGGGAAGCCACTGAGGCCGCTGATACCCGCTGCTGGGGCCTGCTACCTCGAGACATTCAAGTGCTGCGCGTCGAGGTCCCCGCTGGTGATCATCAATTGCACTTGAATCCACTACTGGGGAATAGGCCTGTTGGGCCGTCCAAATCGACGCCTATTCGAGTTGTCGATGGACTAAACACCTACGTTATTTGCTGGTTTCCGGACGCCAGAAGCGTGAGCCAAATCATGTGCAGCAACCGGGCGGAGTTGCTTTCGAGCAATTGAATTAGAAACACTGTCTAAGTTTGTTCAGCCAAACAGGGATTGCCGTAAGCGGATCTTCCTTTGCCTCATACTCCAATGCAACCCAACCACTGTAGCCGGCCGCCCGAAGAATGTTCATGACGCGCTTCAGGTCCGTTTCTTCTTTGTTGCCATTCGGGAAGATCTCTACTTTGATCTGAGCATTCACGGCGTACGGTGCAATTTGCTCCAGCTCCTTGTATGGGTTACTGGTAGAACGAAAGTTGCCGCAATCAAAGTTGACGCCGAAGCTCTTCGCTTGGACTTTGCCGACGATCTCAAGCAATCCATCCGCCTTTGCTGTAACTCCGCCATGGTTCTCTAAACCGAGATAGACCCCTTTTTGGGAAGCGTAATCGCAAACCGTTTCGCATGCTTTGACGCAACGGAACACCGTATCGCTCCAATTCTCTTTCGCAGGTTGGTTTCCAGCAAAAATTCGGATCACCGGAGCGCCCAAAACAGCATAATAGTCAATCCACTTTTTTGTGTGCTCGATATCGGCAGCGAGTTTGGCAGCATCCGATTGACAAAAATCGTTTCGAATCGCGCCACCAGAAATGGTCACGCCTCGTCTATGACAGTGTTGCTTGAGGTCGACCAAGTACTCGTTGGTAACCTCCCTGGGAAAGTAATAGCTGGTGAGCTCGGCGCCCCCTAAACCTTGTTCGTGGCAGTAGTCGACGAATTTGAACAAATCCCAACCATCCTTGGTCAACTTGTCTCGAAGCGAGTAGGCAGCCAAACTCAAGCTCATACGGCCTGGCACCGAACGCTGAAAGGGATCGATCGCCAAAACAGAGGCATTAAACAAACTGAGGCCCGCTAAGCCAGCGGTACCTGCGACAAAGCTTCGACGCAAAAGTTCTTTCATGATTCCATCTCGTAAGTGGTAGAAACCCGTTTCTGTTTAATTCTAACTGATAAAGCGAACCTAAGTGCCGGCTAGGGGCTAATCGGTATCCCTGTCGATAAATGGGGCGTCAGTTGATAAAGTCGCAGCACGTCGAGCGGCGATCGCTCATTGATACGCAGCGTTTTCTTGGTTAGATTTCTCTTTCAAGATTCCAACACGCATGTTTCACCGTTCGCCCGTCATCAAGGAAAGAAGTTTAGGATGCCCAAACCGAGAGTGCTTGTCCTGCGAGCCCCTGGGACAAATTGCGATGTCGAAACCGCTTTCGCCTTCGAAATGGCTGGCGCAGAAGCCGTAAGGCTCCATATCAATCAGTTGATTGACCACCCGGATTTGGCGGCAAACTTCCAAGTACTTTGCTTCCCAGGCGGTTTCAGTTACGGGGACGATATCGCGGCCGGGCGAATATTAGCCACGCAACTGCAGACTTTTTTGGCAGATACCCTCGAGTCTTTTCGACAGCACGATCGATTAGTGCTTGGGATTTGTAATGGTTTCCAAATCATGATGCGCCTTGGGATTTTCTTCGATTCGTCTACGGGCGTACAACCCGCGACGTTGACTTGGAACCAGCAAGGGCGGTTCGAAAGCCGATGGGTCCACCTCAAACCAGAAACCGATAACTGTGTCTTCCTCAGGGGAATGGAAGAATGCTATTTGCCGATGGCCCATGCCGAAGGCCGATTTCTTTACCGAGACAATGACGCGGAAAAACTATTGACCGAGCAAAAGCAAATCGTCCTTCGGTACTCGGACTTCGATGGCAATACGGGTGAAAGTGAGCTGCCATTCCCGAGCAATCCTAACGGAGCACATGGAAATGTGGCGGGAATCTGCGATTCAACCGGCCGAATCTTTGGGCTTATGCCACATCCTGAGCGCCATTTGTTCGCCACCAACCATCCACAATGGACACGTCGCGATACACAACCCGAGCATGGCGAGGGGCTCAAGTTTTTTCAGAATGCGGTCGCTTACTTTGGCTAGCCCATGAAAGTTATCCACGAATTAAATGAGATCTACACTCAGCTCGATTTTGTAAGGTGTGACGGCAGACGTATCGGCGTTGTGCCGACAATGGGCGCACTTCATGCCGGACATTTGTCCTTGGTTCACAGCGCCAAGCAGAGTTGTGATGTCGCTGTTGCAACGATTTTTGTAAACCCAACACAGTTTGGTCCGAACGAAGACCTATCCAAGTACCCGCGCACGCTTGAATCCGATCTGGCGGCTCTGCGTGAAGCCGAGTGCGACTTTGTTTTCGTTCCTCCTTCGGATCGGGTTTATACAAGCGGGCACTCCACGTTTGTTGAGCCTCCCTCGGTAGCCAAGCGTTGGGAGGGGGAGGTGCGACCAGGCCACTTTCGCGGCGTTGCAACGATCGTGTTGAAATTGTTTCAGCTGATTCCAGCTCATGTCGCATTCTTTGGCCGAAAGGACTACCAACAAGTGGCGGTAATTCGGGCCATGGTAGACGATTTCAACGTCCCGATCCGCATCCAAGTTTGCGACACCATTCGCGAACCAGACGGTCTTGCGATGAGCAGCCGCAACCGCTATCTCTCCAAAGAAGATCGAACCCGCGCGTTGGGGCTTTGGCTTGCACTGAATAGTGCCCGAATCCGCTTGGCCGAAGGCGAGATTAGATCCTCTCAATTAGAGGAGGCGATGCGTAAAGAGTTGGCTAGAACGATTGACTCCATCGATTATGCGGCAATCGTTCACCCGGATACGATGGAACCGGTCTTTCAAATTGACGAGAACGCTGTCGCGATCATTGCAGCACGAGTGGGAAATACACGTCTGATCGACAACTTAACGCTAATTGCCAACGAATCGAACCATATCGAAAGAATCGAATAGTGCGCCCGACTCTCTTTTACGTCCCACATGAATTTCTTGGAATTCCGGTGTTGGGATTTGGTTGGGTACTCGCCGCTCTAGTCGCCTTTGCCATAGCCTTTCTTGCAACGTCGCGAAAGAAGCAGAGTATCTCCAAGGTGCTTGAGGAGCAGGGCATCGTTTGGGGAGTGGCGGCCCTCATTGTGGTATTTCTGCTTCCACAAATCGAGACACGAATCCAAGTGGGAGGGCCGACGCCATGGATTGTGGGGTTACCGATACGTGGCTACGGCGTCATGCTCATGTGCGGAGTTTTGAGTGCAATGGGTATCGCAATGATGCGTTGTGAGAAAGCAGGACTATCTCGCGAGGCTTTTGTTTCGCTAGCAACCTGGACGGTTGTGGCAGGGATGGTGGGATCTCGGGTGTTTTATTGTGTTCAGAAATGGAACGAACTAGCTGGTGACACTGTAAGTGAAAAGCTTTGGACTTCATTGCAGGTCACTGAGGGTGGCTTAGTTGTTTATGGGAGTGTTATCGGCGGCTTGATCGCGATCGCTTTTTGGAGCCGCAAGAATCGCTTTTCATTGCTTGTACTTGCCGATTGTGTCACGCCCGCTTTTTTTATCGGACTGGCTTTTGGTCGCATCGGCTGTTTGCTCAATGGTTGCTGTTATGGCGGATTGTGCGACACGTCGCTACCTTCGATTACCTTCCCCGCTGGCTCGCCTGCTTACATGGATCAAATGGCATCGGGTACGCTGTTCGGCATAGAAGCCGCAAGCGATACCGCGACAGGCGGCGCACCTGTTGTTGTCCAAGTGCGGCCGAACAGCTGGGCCTCTGCGAATCAAGTGCAAGTGGGTCAAAAACTCATCGCCATCAGTGAGAAAATGGTCGATGGCCCTAGTCCAAGCGACGCAATAGCTTCACCGGTTTATGAAGCAACCATTCAAGTAAACAGCCAACAGTTTCAGTTACCTAGTGATGCCGTGCCTACACGTTCAAAGGCAGTGCACCCATCTCAGATTTACGCGGCGGTGAGTGGACTACTGCTCTCCATATGGACGATGCTGTTTTCGACGAAAGTGAAACGCCCTGGGTTAGTCTTTGGTGTGGGACTGATTGCGTACGGCATCCAGCGAATCATCGAGGAGATCATCCGAGTGGATGAGGCCGGGCAATTTGGGACTTCGCTGAGCATCGCACAATGGATCAGTTTGGGGGGCATCCTGTTGGGGATCGGTATAGTTATCCAGAGTAGAACGGCATTTCGAGCCGCTGATTAGAGATTAAGCGAGGGACGTTTGGTTCGCGAGTAATAGTGAACTTGAGCAACGAAACAAACGCACGATCGCAACTGCCGTTTGGCGGTATACATGTTCCCCCGACTACCTTCGTGGTGGTCGATTGCCTGACTGCAACAGGATGGCCTCCTTAGGATTTGCTTTGGCTTTTACGTTTGGCCTTCCATGCTTCAATTCGGGTGGCTCGGAATGGATCCGATGGTAACAACACCGCCGATTCCTCGCGAAACCCCCAAAGGCCCAAGGGACTAAAATCGGGGAATGCTAATGAAAAATCCTCGCCCGCCAATTGCATTGAGACAAGTAAAGCAATGTCTCGAAACTCCGCTATCGGTGATGTGTTTAGCAGCTGAGGATTTCCAAAGGCTTGGTCCTGGAACTGAACACAAACTGTTTTGTCGTCGAGCCATTTTTCCACTATCGGTAAGTCTTCTTTGCTGCCAAACCGAAATATCGCTTGCATGGATCGGACAAACCACAACGGGTCAGATTTAATGAGGTCCGACTCTAGCAAACGAAAGGCCACATCCTTGGCTTGTGGATAGTCTTTTTCGGTGAGGAGCAGCAAGCAATCTGGTAAGCGATCAACCACATGCTTCGACCAGCCTGCAATCAGTGGTTCAAGAGATTTCTTTTTTTGCGGGTCGAGCATGACTGGTCCAAATGGTGATGTACGGAATGTCCTAACGCTGATTCGCTCCAAGGTCCGATCGGTCAAGTCACCGGCGACATTAAAGCAATAGAGCATGGCCAACGCATCGGGAACCTCATACCCTGACAGGTCGGAGAATCTTTCGTTGATGGTGGCAGCGATGTCCCTCGCCTTATCCAGCCCTTCCTTTTGTGAATTAAGCTCCTGATAGACAAGCTCTGGATAAGATTCGAGAAGTCCCAAAAAGAGCATTTTGGCATTTCGGTGGGCTCCCGTGAATTTCGAAAATGTTCGCCAGCCGTCGAAGCCGAATGTTTCCGAACTTTCCTTCGCACGAAGAAACGCCTTCTCTCGGTTCCGAAAACGATCAATCTTGACGCGTGCAATGATGCTATTCAGCCGGACACGAGCTTCTAGATCTTCGTTCGATAACCCCTTAAAGGCAAATTCCAGCTCGGCAAGTAGTTTTTCATCGGCAAGAGCAAGAAGTTCCATGGCCGATTCACGTAAAGCATATTCGGCGCTGCCCAATTGGGCTACCAAACCTGGAATCTGTTCGGCACGAAGTTGTTTTGGTGGATCCTGCGCAACACACCAAGAGCTGGAGCAAACAGTCAACAGAACCGCGACAACCGTGTCGAAAATGGCAAAGAGACTTCGTTGCGTAGGCTTCCAGCTAGTGGACGTGTCTACACAGGCTGGAAGCTTATGCCACAATGGAGAATCGTTAGTGTTTTTTCGCTCAATGCTCAAG
>JANMNR010000710.1:0-4322 GCA_031368325.1 Pirellula sp. | reverse complement strand
GTGTCACCAGCGAAAGCGATTCGTTGGAGATCAGTTGATTCTCACCCAGGTGCATGATGGCGGATGCACCCTTGTCTTGAACATGTCCAATTGTATTATCCAAGAACGACGAGCCGAAAACAGAAACGGTTCCCGAGCTATTGACCAAACCGGAAGAATCGTATGAAGAATTTCCCTGGATGGTCGAATCTATGATGGTTAGTTTTGCGTCGATGCCAAAGTTATGGATTGCGGCGGGTTCGTAAAAGGTCGTGAAGTTCTCGATCGTCGTTGAATCAATCAGAGCGAGGCCGTTATCGTTAAAGAATGCTCCGGCCGTAGTCCCCTGATTGGCATTAGCGAGTCCCCTAACTTTTGAACGTCGAAGGGTAAGATCGCCATCTGGAGAATTGTAGATTGTGAATCCACCGTAGGCTTCAGAGAGCTCCAACGCGTGAATTCGCTTGATCATCGTCGTGTCCTCCACGATTGCTGTTCCGGCGTTGTTCAATGCCAGGCCACCCAGTTTGTCGAGACGTTCATCGCTCGAGGGTATGTAGTAGTTTCCAGAAATAGAAACACCGTTTCGGACACGAAGATTGCCGGCGTTGAAGATACCAACACCACTTACATGCACAGCTTCAAAGGGAATGAAGGTCGTGTTGTCGTCGATCTTGCTGCCACCTTCGATCAGGACGGTGCCGTTAGTCTGATTGCTAATGCCGGCACCTGAACCAGAATAGCGGAGGTAGTTTTTGGTGATTTCACTTTGTCCGGTCACATGCAAATTGCCGCTTTGGACGTAAATAGCTCCGCCATCGTGGAGAGCGCGATTGGTATGAAGAATCGACCCGCCCGAGATATCAAGCGTCCCGGATTCGAGGTAGATTGCGCCGCCCTTGTCTGCAAAACCACCCGCGATGTAAGTGCTCTCGATAGTTGTTGAGCCAGCGCGTGTATAGATGGCACCGCCTGCGACTTCCGCGACGTTGGCCCTATCGCCCCAATAGGCCATGTCCTGGTTCATTCCAAGTTTTGATTGCTTGATCTGCAACTGTCCGCGGTCATTGAAGACCACGCCACCAAGGCCATTGTCGCGAAATCCATCGTCGAGGGTTTTCGCACCGTAGAGCCAGAGGTTTTCGATCGAAAGGCTGGAAGTTGGGAACAGATGAAAGAGTCGGTCGTTTAGTGGCGTCTCTGGTAAATCTGTAATGTAATAGTAAGGCGTGTAGCCGCCCCAGACTTGTGTCGATAGCGAATTTGCAGCGGTGTTGTTGCCACGAAAGGTGATGTTTCCAAAGACATCTAAGTCTCCTGTAACCGAATAGTTTTCGCTGACTCCCTGTCGGTTCAAATCCAATCGGTGAACGTATGGTTCGACAAGGATCACTCCCTCAAAATACTTCCGGCTTGGCACTTCACTTCCATCCCAACCCGCCAATGTGCTCAACTCTTGAACCGCACCTCGCAACGTCAATTGCAGAGTATTGGGCGAGCTACTCGAATTGACCACCCCATCTGCCAATGGAGTGGCATCCACCGCATCGACTCCAGTGTTGACGAAGAATGATCCGAACTCCGTAGCGCCGATGTCTACTTGCTGTTGCGTGTCCAATGGCTTGTTGTTATCCAGTCCATCCAGTTTGCGAGCTGCGCCCCGTTGGTCGACCAAAGGAGCACCGAAACTGCTGCCTGCGTCCATCGCCGGACTACTCGCAAGCATTTGAATAGTACGAGTCCTACCGCCCTGCAAGTACAACTGAGCTATTTTTGCGTCGAGAATCGCGGTAGTTCCGGTGCCGCCTGTTTGATCGTGAAGGTACATGACAAGACCGAAACCAGTGGCTGCGCCGACGTTGCTAATAAGATTCGAGCCGTGCGAATCGAAATCTCCCGTGGTTTCGACGAGGCTAGTGTTGGAAGCAACGAGGGTGTTTTTCAGTACCAACTTTTTATTTGCGGCATTGGCAATCGTCTGCGATGCTGGGGTGCTCTCAAGTCCATTGTATGCAATCGTGGTTGAGTACAACGAGGTGCTGCCCTGGTTGTCGATTGCGTCACCGACCGTTGTCGCGTCGTTTTGGGATAGGGTTGAGTTGATTGTTACGAGTGTACCTGTAGCATCGACGTAGACGCCGCCACCGTTGGTTGACGAGTTGTTAATGATAGAACTTCGATTTAGAGTAAGCGTTCCGCCGTTGCCAACGAATACGCCCCCGCCTCGAACGGCTTGACTATTGCGTACTTCCGAGTCGATCAATTGCAGATGCCCCAAGGACTTTATCGCACCGCCGTCCGATGTGGTACTACCGCCATCGAAGAGCAGATTGGATATCTCGACTTGGGCTGTTGCACCAATTGAGAAAAGGTTGGTGCGTGGTGCGGATGGATGCAGCCCAACCGTTAAATACTTACCGTCAACGGGGCCTCGCATTGTGATGTTGCCATTGGCTGTGAGTGGCCCCGATGATAATTCGATAGATCGAGCGTCATCCACAAGCCCGAATTCTATTAGGCTTGCGCCATTCGCAGCATTTGCAGCTTCGACCGCCTCGCGCAGGGAAAGGAATCCATCCGAGGCAGAACTCTCGTTTCGCGTTGTCACGACGAAGCTGTTCGTAAACCCGGCAGCGATGGATTGATCCGTGACCATGTTCAACAGATAGTTGCCCAGCGTCAAGTTGGTGGGTCTTCCGGCGATCGAAGCTGGGTCGTAACTGGAATTCTCGCCCGACGAGATTCCAACATAGAAGATGTCGGTGGCAGGCGCGACAAACGTCAAAGAAGGGTCGATGTTCGAGGCCGTTCCAAAACTTGAGACTTGTTCGACACCAGAACTGCTAAACAAGCGAACCCGGCTAGCTAGAGTACTGATCGCTGGGCCCGTTTCGGGTTGTCGTGCTTCGATAGCAATTCGAATCTGCTGAAACTGTTTGAGGGATATTTTGTACAGATCGATATCGCTTGAAGTTTGACTCCCATTGCCGATTTGCTCGGCCAAGGTAACTGGCACACGATCAAAAAGTTGCACTAAAGTAGCCGTGGAGAGTGAATCGTTAGGCTCGCTCGGCGTTGCCGTCAAAAGCTGACGGGCTTCCAGTGATTCGAGGACAAGTCTTCTGAAGGTCTGTCTTGCAACTTTACGATTCATTGTTATTCGCCTGTTGAGCGTTTTGTAAATTGAATGGAAGACAACGCAATTCTGGAGGCCGCACTTAATCGTGTTGACTTGCTCAACTGAAAATATAAACTCTGCTTTGGTTTTGCAAGCACCCGTATTCTTCTAGTGCGGCTTTTTATGTTTTGAATCAGATCCACGTCTTGCTTTTTGCACAGGCAAATGCGTTCTTAAGGACATCGTTATTGTCGTCTTTTCCATTAGAACTTCCTAACAAAGCGTCATTTCACGGAAACTAAGAGCACCTTGTCAGTTTGAAGGACGCATCCTCAAATACACTCAATCGCTTCAATTTCCGTGGAAGCGATTTTGTTGGCTCCCTATCAGGTTGAAATCAATGTCGACTACTGATCCGACTTCTCCGAGCAGATGTTGCGTGCTTGTTCCGGTAGGGAATTCCATCGAGCCCGAATGCGAACGGGGGCTGATGGTCTTGGAGTCGCATGGTTATCAGGTTCGTCGGGTGCGCGGTTTTTCTCAGATTGATGTGGCTCGCAATTCAATTGCTAGCTCTGCGATAAAAGATGGTTTCGAAGAGACGTTTTGGATCGATAGCGATATTGGATTTTCCCCTGACGACATCCTTCGAATTCGTCAGCGGAATATCCCGCTTTGCTGCGGCATCTATCCTAAAAAGGGTCTTAGGGAAATAGCCTGTCACGTAATTCCTGGAACGGCTGATATTCGTTTTGGCGAGAAGGATGGCGGCTTGGTCGAAGTCTTGTATGCAGGTGCTGGATTTTTTCATGTTCGATCCGAGGTATACCATGCGATCGAACGTCAGTTTGGCCTGCGAATCTGCGACGCGCGTTTCGGCACTCCCAACTTGCCATACTTTCAACCGCTCGTAAAGCAGACGTCCGCAGGAGATTGGTACTTGGGCGAAGACTATGCGTTTTGCGAACGAGCACGAGTCTGTGGCTACAAAATTATGGCAGACACGCGTGTGCGGTTGCGGCATTTTGGAAAATACGGCTACTCGTGGGAAGACATCGGTTCGGAATTGCCTCGATTTGCCGACTACCAACTGAACTTGGAGTGACATCTGCGGTTTGACGAGCATTTTTGCGATATAGAATGGATGCCTGAATGCGCCTTTTCGATCTATAGACCTTTCCTAATCCTCCCCCAAATCCTCCTCTGCACCCGCCAGTCAATCTCC
>JANMNR010000329.1:0-3271 GCA_031368325.1 Pirellula sp. | reverse complement strand
TCTCAACCGTCATCGAACTCCATTCAGCACGGCGGTAAGTCAAGTCGATATGACCGGAGTGTTGGCCTTGTTTAACTTCGCAGCCGAGTTTTTTGACCATGTCTGCGTGCTGCTTGGCCTTCGCGGCATCGTCAAAGTGCATCGTCTTCCACTGTGGCAATTGAAACGCAATGGTTTCCTTGCCGTGATCGTGACCATCGTGCGAGTGGTCTTCATGAGAATGCCCTTCATGTCCTGGTTGAACTTGCTTTGCTCGGCTAGCAGGTTGTGCTTGCACCTGCGCCGAAGCGATGTTGGAGGTCAACCCATTGGCCACGACTGACATTGAACAAACAATCGTGTTACGAAAAAAGCTCTTCATCTGTGCAATCCTTTAGTTCAAAACTGTTCTTTCCAGCGGAAACGTTCAACTGGATGCGAGGCTGGTCGCCTCTGACTCTTCATTCAATTCAATACGTTGTTTGGAACTGTGAACAACTCGCTCAGCCGAGCGCAGTCCAAACAACCAAAACAATGCTGGATGAACAAAGAAGTCCAGCATGGTTGAACTCACAACTCCACCCAGAATGACCGTGGCCACTGGGTAGAGAATTTCTTTCCCCGGCTCACCGGCTGCCAGTACGAGGGGGACTAACGCAATACCGGCCGTTAGTGCCGTCATCAGAACAGGGGCAAGCCGCTCGAGACCGGCACGAACGATCATTTCCTTACTAAAACTCTCTCCTTCGAATTCCACGAGGTGCAAATAATGCTGCAACAGTAGAACTCCGTTACGCGATGCGATACCAGCCAGTGAGATAAAACCGACCATGGCCGCAATCGTGACTGTCTGGCCCGTCCATACTAGCGCTGCGACCGAACCGATGAAGGCCATCGGCAGCGCTGCCATCACTTGCAGTGCAAGATTGATGGAACGGAACAGCGTATAAAGCACAAAGAACACGCCCAACAACGCAACTGCAAAGAGGATGGCTATCATCTGGCTAGCTGATTGTTGGCTTTGAAATTGACCCTCGAATGTTGGGTAGTATCCTGGAGGAAGCGTCGCAACAACGGGTTGGATTGCCTTTTGAATATCCTTCACGACATCAACAACTCCGCGATCCTTGACGTTACACTGGATAACAACGCGACGGCGAACATTCTCACGATTGACTGTGTTTGGACCACCAGACTCGTAAATCTTGGCGACGCTCCCCAAAGGAATCGTACCGCCGTCAGGCAAGTGAATCGCAAGCCTTCGCAGTCCATCAATGTCTTCGCGATACTCGTCTTTCATGCGAACGACCAAATCAAAGGTTCTCATACCATCGAGGACTTCAGAGACGATTGCACCATTCATGGCTGTCTGGACATAGTTGTTTACGTCTGCCGCGCTGATGCCGTACTGAGTGAGGGCCGCACGGTTTAGCTCAATCCTTAGCTGTGGAATGATGACTTGCGGTTCAATCAATAGATCGGTCACGCCAGGTACGTTTTGCATTTTCGCTTTTACCGCTTCGGCTTTTTGGCGAAGCAAGTCTAGATCGTCACCATAGATCTTGATTCCTACTTGCGCCTTGACGCCCGAGAGCATGTGTGAGATCAAGTGCGCGATCGGTTGCTCGACAGCGGTTACAATTCCAGGTATATTTTCCATCGCTGTACGAATTTCATTGAGCTGCTCTTCTCTCGAACGAGGCGATTTTGGATCAAGCTCAATGAGCATTTCGCTCATGTTGACCCCTTCCGCATGTTCGTCCAGTTCCGCCCGACCAGTTCGACGCACAAATCGCTGCACGTCTTCGATCGCCATGAGCGATTGCTCGACCGTGCGTGAGATTTCATTCGATGCTGCTAGCGAAGTACCCGGCGGCAGAACGACATTGAGCTGGATCGTTCCTTCATTGAAGGGTGGTAAGAAGTCGCGTTCTAATCGCGATAAGAATAAGCCAGCGATCGCGACGAGCAATAACGTGACTCCCAAGTTCAGATAGGGGAGAGCAAGACTGAATCGAATGATTCGCTCGCCGAGCCATTTGAAGCCACGCAGCACAAACCCATCCGACTCGTGAGCCTTGCTTGTGCTTGATCCAAGTAACCAATAAGAGAGCACTGGTGTCACTGTTAACGACACAACCAACGACGACAGAATCGAAACGATGTAAGCAACTCCGAGTGGTGCAAACAACTTGCCCTCCATACCTGACAATGCAAACAACGGCAAAAATACTAAGATCACGATCATCGTGCTGAAGACGATCGAACGTCGCACCTCGGCGCTCGCTCGGAACACGACAACCAAAGGATTGACTGGATTTCCCGCCAGTCGATTTTCCTTGAGGCGTCTAAAGATGTTTTCGACGTCGACGATGGCATCATCGACCAGTTCTCCCATGGCCACCGCAATTCCGCCTAGGGTCATCGTGTTAATCGATAAACCAAACACCGCAAAAACGATCGCTGTCATGAACAGCGATAGCGGAATGGCAGTCAAGGTGATGAAGGTCGTTTTGATGTTCATCAGGAATAGAAACAGAATGATAACAACCAAAATAACGCCGTCGCGAAGAGCCTCTTCGACGTTCTTGATCGCTCGTTCGATAAACGACTTCTGTGAGTACGTTGCTTCAATTCGGACTCCTGGTGGAAGCGATGGCTTCAGCTCTTCAATCGCACGCATCACGTCATCGGTCACGCGTCGAGTATCCGCACCAGGTTGCTTGTTCACGGTCAGAACAACGGCCGGACCACCGGAGAAAAGTCGAGCGCCGGAACTTGTGGGTTCAGAGTTGGAAGTTTTACTCTCATCATTCAACACTGAACTCTCAAACTTTCGAACAAAGCAAGAACTATCACCTCGCTTAATCTGGGCTCCTTCTTGCACTTTCGCAACTTGGGACAGGAGAACTGGTCTACCGTTTCGAATCGTGACTGGCAAGTTTTCCAAATCAGAGAGCGAACTGATGCGACCAAGTGAACGGACAAGGAGTTCACTGGGTCCCTGTCGATCGAGGTAACCACCCGTTCCATTCTCATTGCTTTCACGAACGGCTTGCTCGATTTGGTCGAGCGTTACGCCGAAGCGTGTCATTGCCTCCGGATCAACCAGCACTTGAAACTGTTTTCGCTGGCCCCCCATCGTGAAAACTTGTGACACGCCAGGAATAGTCAGAAGCCTTTGACGCACGGTCCAGTCTGCTGCAGTGCGGAGTTCGAGCGGTTTGACTTGTCCATCTTCACTCCACATTCCGAGCATTAAGATTTGGCCCATGATCGACGAGATCGGAGC